>JACQTH010000005.1 GCA_016210935.1 Acidobacteriota bacterium
ACATCGATCCTCGCCGCCATCGACCTCGAAGAAAAGTTCCAGCTGTCCTTCTGGGATGCGCTCATCGTGCAGGCGGCCCAGGCCTCCGGTGCTGAAACGCTCTATTCCGAAGATCTCGCCGATGGCCAGCAGTACGGATCGCTAGAAGTCGTCAACCCGTTTCGCGAGGCAAGCCCTCCCGCCTCGTAATTCAGCGGTCTTCCTATACAATCACGCCGCCGATACCCCTCGCCTGGATCTCGGTTGGCGCGCTCGTCGTCGCCATCACCCTGAGCTGCACGACGCAGATCAACGTCGGGCTGGTGTCGCTCGCCTTCGCGTGGATCGTCGGCGTCTACCTCGGAGGGATGCCGCTTGGCGAGCTCCTCGCGGCGTTCCCCACGCAGCTCTTCGTGACGCTGGTCGGCGTCACGCTGCTCTTTGCGATGGCACAGGTAAACGGCACGCTCGCGCGTCTTTCCCAGCGCGCCGTGCGCCTCTGTCGCGGGCAGGTTGGGCTCATTCCGATCATGTTCTTCATGGTCGCCCTGGGCCTGGCCACCATCGGTCCGGGCAACATCGCGACGGCAGCGCTCCTGGCGCCGACGGCCATGGCGGTTGCGGCGCAGGCAGGCGTGCCGGCGTTCTTGATGGCGATCATGGTGGGGAACGGCGCGCAGGCTGGCGCCCTTTCACCCTTCGCGCCGACCGGGGTCATCGTCAACGGCATCATGGGCCGCATCGGCCTTCCGGACGCGCAATGGCAGACCTACCTGAATAATCTGGGCGCCCATGCGGCGCTCGCGTTCGGCGGCTACTTCCTGTTCGGCGGCTGGCGGCTGTTCTCGAAGGTCGCCCTCGCGGATGGCGCGGTGGTTGCGCGAGCGGAAGCCATGGAGTGGCGGCACTGGCTCACGCTCGCCATCATCGCCGCGCTCATCGTGCTCGTGACCGGCTTCAACAGCAATGTCGGGATGACGGCCATCGCGGGCGCGGTGCTGCTGTCGATGGCGCGCGCCGCGGACGAAAGGGAAGCGATCCGTCGCATGCCCTGGAACGTGATTCTGATGGTCAGCGGCGTCACCGTGTTGATCGGGTTGATGGAAAAGACGCAGGGCATGGACCTGTTCACGAGCTTCCTCGCGCGGGTGTCGACGCCGGGCAACGTGACCGGCGTGATCGCGTTCGTCATCGGCGTGGTGTCGGTGTACAGCAGCACGTCCGGTGTGGTCCTGCCGGCGTTTCTGCCGACAGTTCCTGGACTCGTCGCGCGTCTCGGCGGCGTCAGCCCCCTGGCGCTCGCGTCCTCCATGAACGTCGGCGCGCACCTCGTAGATATGTCACCGCTCTCGACGACGGGCGCGATCTGTCTGGCGGCGGCGCCCGCCGGCGTCGATTCGCGCGACCTGTTCAACAAGCTGCTCGCGTGGGGCTTGTCGATGTCGGTCATCGGCGCCCTCGTGTGTTGGGTGCTCTTTCGGTAGCGCAGCACTAAGCGGATCGTTGTTGCGATTCGGCGCGGCGAGCGCAAGCGAGCCGTGGGAGGCGCCGGGGGTGGGGCCCCGGCGCACACTAAATATGGAGGATCCATGAGGCATCAAAGCATCATCGGGCTGGTCCTCGGCGTGCTCATCGCCCTGACGGGCCAGTCGCTGATTGGCCGTTCTGACCAGGCCCCCGCCGCCCCGCGTCCCGCAGGCGGGCCGTTCGACACCCTGCATTTCCGGTCCGTCGGTCCGGCGTCCATGTCCGGCCGCATCTCCGATCTCGCCGTCTACGAGGCGAATCCGGCGGTTTTCTACGTCGGCACCGCGCACGGCGGCGTCTGGAAGACGACGAACAACGGCACGACGTTCGAGGCGCAGTTCCAGGACCAGGGGCTGCTGTCGATCGGCGACGTCACCGTCTCGCAGTTCAACCCGGACATCATCTGGGTCGGGACCGGCGAGTCGAACAACCGCCAGAGCACGTCGTGGGGCGACGGCGTCTACAAATCGACCGACGGCGGGAAGACCTACGTGCACATGGGCCTCAAGACATCGCGCCACATCAACCGCATCCTGATCGATCCCCGCAACAACGACGTCGTCTTTGTCGCCGCGACCGGGAATCTCTGGGGCCCCGGCGGCGAGCGCGGCGTGTTCAAGACCGTGGATGGCGGCAAAACATGGAAGCAGGTGTTGAAGGTCGACGACGACACCGGCGCGAACGATCTCGTGATGGACTCGACGAACAACCAGATTCTGTACGCGTCCACGTATCAACGACGCCGGACGGCGTGCTGCATGAATGGCGGCGGGCCGGGGAGCGGAATCTGGAAGTCAACCGATGGTGGCGAGACCTGGACCCGGCTGACGGGGAACGGACTGCCTGATGGACCGCTCGGCCGCATCGCGCTCGATGCATACCGTCGCCGGCCGACGATTCTCTACGCGCTCATCGAGGGTCCGGTGCAGCCGGGCGCCGGACGCGGCGGCCCGGGTGGCGGCGGAGGCGGCCGCGGCGTCGCGCAGGGTGTCGACGCGACCCCGACGGGTCTCTATCGCTCGGATGATGCGGGCGCGACGTGGCGGAAGGTCAACAACGTCAACCCGCGGCCGATGTATTTCAGTCAGGTGCGGATCGATCCCAACGATCCCGAGATCGTCTTCCTCGGCGGTGTCGATCTACATCTGTCGCTCGATGGCGGCAAGACCGTCAACACGGCGGCCGCATCGAAGATCCACTCCGATCACCACGCCATCTGGATCAACCCTGCGAATTCCCATCACGTCTTGATCGGGAACGATGGCGGGCTGGCCGTGTCCTACGACCAGTCGAAGACGTGGGTGTTCCTGCCGAACCTGCCGGTCGGGCTCTTCTATCACGTCGGCTACGACATGGCGACGCCGTACAACGTCTGCGGCGGCATGCAGGACAACTACGACTGGTGCGGACCGAGCGCGGTCCGAGGGTCCGCCGGGATCGCGGGGTATCACTGGGCCACGATTCAGGGCGGAGACGGATTCGTCGTGCTCCAGGATCCGACCGACTACCGCGTCGCGTACACCGAATCGCAGGATGGCAACATGGTGCGGGTCGACCGCCGCACCTTCGAGACCATCTCGATTCGCCCGCAGCCTGGACCGGGCGAGCCGCCGCTGCGCTGGCACTGGGACACGCCGCTCGTCATGTCGCCGCACGATCCGAAGGTCATCTACGCGGCCGCCAACAAGGTCTTTCGATCCTCCGACCGCGGGTTGTCATGGGTGGCGATCAGCTCGGACCTCACGGAGAGCCCGCCGCGCGACGAGATCGTCACGATGGGCGTGAAGAACAGCGAGACCCAGATCGCGCGCAATGACGGCATTCAAGCGTGGCCCACGATCGTGACGTTTGCCGAATCGCCGAAGCGCGCCGGCCTTCTCTACGCCGGAACCGACGACGGCAATCTGGCGGTCTCGCGTGACGGCGGCAAGAAGTGGGCGAACGTCATCAACAAGCTTTCGGGGGTGCCGAAGGGAATCTACGTCTCCGAGGTCGTGCCGTCGCGGTTCGACGAGGGGACGGTGTACGCGACCTTCGACGGCCATCGTCAGGGCGATTTCGAGACGTACATCTATGTGAGCGGCGATTTCGGCGAGACATGGCGATCGATCGCATCGAACCTCGAGGGCGAGATCGCGCGGACGCTGACCGAAGACGTCAAAAACCCTGACGTGCTCTATCTCGGAACCGAGACCGGGCTGTTCGTGTCGATCGATCGGGGCAGGAGCTGGATGCGGATCAAGGCGAATCTGCCGACGGTCCGAATCGACGAGATCACGCTCCACCCGCGCGACAACGCGATGCTTCTCGCGACGCACGGCCGCGCGATCTGGATCCTCGATCATCTCGAGCCGATCCAGGAGTCCGCGGCGGCGCAATCCGCCACGGCGGATGCGAGACTCTTCACGCTCCCGCCGCACGCGATGTATCGCCGGCCGGCGCGCGATCGGAACTACGAGTTCTGGGGCGACCAGACGTTCTTCGGCGAAAACCCGCCGCAGGCGGCGGTGATCTCGTGGCTCCAGAAGCGGCAGGGAGGCGAATTGAAGCTGCGGATCACGGATGCCACCGGCCGCGAGGTCCGCGAGATTTCCGGCGACGTGCTCGCGAAGAGAAACGCGCCCGGCATCCAGTCGGCGTGCTGGGATCTCCGCATGCAGCCGGTTCCGGCCGTGGAAACCGGTCAGACCGGGCGGGGCCGGGGAGGTGAACAGGCCGGCCGTGAAGGTGGACCTGCAGCGCCGGCGCCTGCTGAAAGTCCATTCGGGGCAGGGTGCGGAGCACCGGCAGGTGGTGGCGGTGGCGGCTTCTTTGGCGGCGGCGCCACGACCGCCGGGCCGTTCGCTCTGCCTGGCACCTACAACATCGCGCTTGTCATCGACGGAAAGACCGTCGACACGAAACCGCTGCGCGTCACGGCGGACCCGGAAGTCCTGCTGACGGAGCTCGAGCGCAGGAAGATGTACGACATGGCGATGGAGATGCACGATCTCCAGCGCCGCGCGACGGAGCTGGCCAACACGGTGACGGGGCTCGATCGTCAGGTCGCGCAGATCGCCACCACGCTGGGTGGAAGAAACGACGTTGCCGCCGACGTGAAGAGCTCGTTCGAGGCGTTTCAGAAGGACCTGACCGGCCTCGTTCAGCGCATCGTGCCGGCAGCCGGCGGTCGCGGCGGCGGCGGCGGCGGGCGTGGCGGCGCGGATCCGAGCCTGCTCGGCCGGATCGGTCAGGCGAAGAACGGTTTTATGTCGGGCATCGCCGTGACCGAGCAGACGACGCGTGCGTACAACGATGCCAAAACCGAGTCGCCGAAGGTGGTCCTGGACGTGAACGCGATCCTGACGAAAGCGGCGGCCGTCAGCAGCTCGCTGGCCAAGTACAACATCACGCTGACGGTGCCAGCCGCGCCGAAAACGTCCACCACATCGTCGATGAGGTGAACGGGCTCGGGTTGCTTGCCGCGTGAGCTCGGGTCGCGAAGAGAGGAACGGAGGAATGAGCTCAGCCTCGGCAGCGGAACAGAACCTTGCGAATGCCCCGCTGTCCCGCATGGTTCCTCGGTTTGTCGGCGGCTCGATGATCGGGCCGAAGGAAATGACGCACGCAGGCGCAGTCGCGAGTCGAAAGCAGTACGCGTGCACGGCGCGGGTACCACGTGAGAGGAACGGTGATCGTTCGCGTGTTAGCCCGCCTTTCGTCGCGACGCCTGCCGGTGGATCATGTAAGACCGAAGCACCGCGTCGATGCGCGATTGGTACCGCGGACCTTGACTCTTGAACCACTCCAGAACGTCTGCATCAACGCGAAGAGAAATCGGGTGTTTCGGTGTCGGCACGACAACGGTCGCTTCGTTCCAGAAATCATCCGGCAGATCGACCAATTCCGGCGGGGAGGTCGCATGGATCTCCCGCTCGGACATACTGTGTATTCGACTCGATTGTCCCGGTGGCGGGCTAACACCCCGGTTAAGCGGCGGCGGCGGTGCTCGCCGAAGGGCGAGCACGTGGCGGCCGCGGCTCCTCGCTCAGCATCGCGGCCGCCGAGAGGCGCCGTCTGCTTCAACCGGTTGTTCGACAGCGCAGCATCCCATTCTCGATGGTTAGCCGAGCATGCGCACGCTCACTATGAGGTCCCTTTCCACCAGATAGACAGCCGCCGCGTGCGCCTCCGTTGGGAATCCGTCGAGATGGATGCCGCTAACTGTCTCCTCGTCGATCACGTAAGGACCCACGTGGATGCGTTGGTGCACCACGCAGTGAAGTTGCGGACTTTGTGCAAACAGTTGACCGTAGAACATCCGCATCGCGTTGCGGCCTTGCCTTAGCACCTCACCGCGCCCGTCCTCGATCACGGCGTCGGGTGAATAGCAATCGAGGAAGCGATCGAGGTCTCGGGCGTTGTATGCGTCGACCATCTGTGCGACGACAGCGACGGGGTCAGTTGCCATGAATTACCCGCACATGGCGGTCAGGTCATTTGCCATGGTAGCGCCTGTCGAACCGTCGCCGCTTCAGCGGCGAAGGCGCCGCGCCGAGCGTGGACGTTTCCTCGGACGCCGATGCGTCTTCGTCGGCTGCAAGCGCTTGGGAGGCGCCACGGCCGGCAGCCGATCGTTTAGCTCCGGCTCGATCGCCGGCACTTGCGCCAGCGCCGCGAAGAACCGCGAGCGATTGCCGCGACGCGCCCGCGGCTCGAGGTACTCCTCGGTGAGGAGCGCAGACATCTTTTCCGCGAGCGCTGAGGAAACCAGTTGATTGATCGAAATGCCCTCGCGCTTCGCCAGATCCCGAGCCCGTTCGTGCAGCGAGTTGGGGAGTCGAAGACTTAACGCGCTCATAGGACAACTCCAAGGGATTGAAGGAACGGGTACGGCCGAACGGCGCGGATACCGAACTGCTCGGAGCCTCTGAAGTCCCGCGTATTGAACGTCACAATCGTGTCGCCCCGTCCGTGAGCTGCGACCTCGAGGACCAGGTCGTCGCCGGGATCCGGCAGCCTGGGTCGCCAGAGAAAGTAAATCGGCTGGCGCCGAGCGGTCGCGACGACGTAGTCCAGGACGTCGTCGATTGCGGTGCGACTCAAGGAGATTCCGCTGTCGGGGCGCGTGATGGCCGATTCGTACTCGAAGGCCAGCGCGACCGATACGACGTGCGTGAAACGGCCCGTCCCGAGAAGCTGAACAACTCGATACGACGCGCCAAGGCTGGACCGAAGCCCTGCCACCAGTACGTTCGTGTCGAGCACGACCCGACGCTCCATTCCGGTATCGTATATGATACCGTTCCAAATTGCCAGTCGCGGGAATCTGCGCGCCTAACGCACTGGCGCTGAGCCGCGACGCTCAGCGAACACTCCGGCGCCGCCGGCTCCAGCGCCGGGTTAGGCCGTCCAGCGTCCGGATGCGGCCGCGAGCGTGTGACGAGCGTGCGCTCTGGGATGATCTGCGACAACCGCCGCTAAGCTCATCGCACATAGATCGTTACCTTCTGTTTGCCAGCCTTCAGCCTGTCGACCAGCACGCCCGCTGCTGCGCCTATCGCAGCGCCGATCGCAGGGCCTTCGACCCAGTACCTCGATGCCGGTTCACCACCTTCGCCACCGGCCGCGATGTAGATCAGGACGCCCAGGGCATAGCCGGCGCCTACGGAGGCGCCAATTATCGCGCCGTTCTTAAGAGAATCCGCACGGTCAACCCGTACGAGCTGGATCCGTTGGATCGTGTCCCTGGGCACGTACTGAGCGCCGGTGCCCCCGGTCACGGAGACTGTCAGTCCTGCACGGTCGACTGCACTCACGGTCCCTTCTATTCGCGGCCCACGGATGGGCGAGACTTCCACGTATTCACCCGCCCCGAGTCGCTCCACACGATCCCAGGCAGTCGGGTTCGAAACGCGGGTCCGCGTAGTCGCGCAGCCAGAGCTGTGGAGCAACACCGTCGCGGCCAGGAGCCAGGCGCAAGGCGGGTGTGCCACGATAGAGTTCCTCAACCGATCCGGCAATCGCACTTCACGCGAGTGGTTGACAGTCGCCACGCGTGGCCCGCAGATCGATCTTCTACTGTCGTCGCCTATCGGCCTAACGCTGCAGGCGGTTGTTCGGCGCAGTGCGTCTGTCATCAGCTTGCCGTCTCGGCCACGATCACGCTCACCACCCCCGCGAGCGGCTTGCGCTCCAATGCCTGCCATCCACTCGCTTTGAGCCACTCACGCCCTTCTTCCTCGCTATACACATCCCCTTCGCCTGCGGCGAGCAGGAATTCTCCCGCCATCAGCGCCGCGAAGAGCGGCTGGGTATGGGTGGGGTCGGTCCAGAAGTCCACCAGCAGCAGGCGGGCTCCCTCGGGCACGCGCTCACGCGTGCGACGGAGCAAGGCCACGTTGCGCTCAGGCCTGAAGAGATGGAGCACGTTGGCGATGAGCACCACGTCATGACCGTCGGGGATCGGGTCTGTGAAGATGTCTCCTTCGACAATCGTAATCCGCCCCGCCACGGGGGTGCCTGCTAGATACGGACGCGCGATGGCCACAGCAGCGGGCAACTCGAACAGCGTGGCCTGGAGGTCGGTATACTCCCGGAGCACCGTGGCAAGCCACGACCCGGTGCCCCCGCCCAGGTCGAGCACCCGGCGATGGCGACGAAAGTCGTACGTCGTCGGCAGGGCCTGCGCCGGCGCAGCTTGAACTGCGGCCACCCCTTCGGAGAACAGCCGTTGTTCCTCTGGGGTGAACGCCAGTTCGCCGAACACGGGCTGGCCCGTGCGGACGGCCTCTTCCAGTTTGAGCCACCGGGGGTAAGTGACGTGGTTGAACAAGCGTAAGACCGGACGCAGGTCGGTGGGGGTGCGACCGCTGAGAAAGGTGGCGGCGACGAGGCCGTTCTGATACCGCTCACCCTCGCGTTCCACAAACCCTAAGGCAACCATGGCATCGGCGAGGATCCGCAGGGTGCGACGCGGGATGCCGACCCGTTGCGCCAGCTCGTCGAGTGTGGCCGGTCCCCTAGTCAGTTGTTCAAACAGCCCTACCTCGTGGGCGACAAAAAGATGCTTGGCCGCCATGAAACCACTGGCGACCTGAAATATACGGTCCGGTGTGACATCGGCCATGGGATGTCTCCTCTCTGC
>JACQTH010000006.1 GCA_016210935.1 Acidobacteriota bacterium
GCGCGATCCATGATGAAGCGAAAGCGCGCGCTCGCGTCTTTGCCCATCAGCTCGTTGATGACGCGATCGGTCACGATCTGATCCGAGACGTCGACGCGGAGCAGCCGGCGCGTCCTCGGGTTCAGCGTGGTCTCCCAGAGCACTTTGGGCATCATCTCGCCGAGCCCTTTGAACCTCGTGATTTCCGGCTTGCTTCTGCCGTTGCCGTGCTTCTTCAAGATCGCATCGCGCTGCGCGTCGTCGAGGGCCCAGAAGGTGTCCTTGCCGATGTCGATGCGATAGAGCGGCGGCTGGGCGAGGAACACCTTGCCATTCGTGATGAGAAGCGGCATGTGGCGGTAAATGAACGTCAGCAGCAGCGTGGCAATGTGATTGCCGTCGGAGTCGGCATCCGCGAGGATAATCACCTTGCCGTACCTCAGGCGTGTCAGATCGAAGTTCTTGCCCACCCCGCATCCCAGCGCCGTCACGAGATCCGCGAGCTCCTTGTTCTCGAGCACCTTCGCGAGCGACACGCTTTCGGTGTTCAACACCTTCCCGCGAAGCGGCAGGATCGCCTGGCGGGTGCGGTCGCGCCCCTGCTTCGCCGATCCGCCCGCCGAGTCGCCTTCGACGATGAACAATTCGCTCGTGTCGGAGCCGGGATGGAGGCAATCGCTCAACTTGCCGGGAAGATTCAGGCGGTTCGATGACGACGCTTTGCGCGACACCTCGGCCTGCGCCGCGCGGCTCGCTTCGCGCGCCCGCGCGGCCAGGATGATCCGCGCCACAATCGCTTCGGCCGTGCTGATGTTCTGATTCAGCCAGTGCTCGAGCGCCGGCCGCACGGTCGAATCGATGAGCGACACGAGCTCGGGATTGTTCAGCCGATCCTTCGTCTGACCCTGGAACTGCGGCTCGTGGATGAACAGGCTCAGGACGCCGACCAGACCTTCGCGGATATCGTCGGCGGTGATGGTGACGCCTTTGGGCGTGAGGGTGTGCGTGTCGATGAAGTTGCGCACGGCCTTGCCGAGCCCCGCGCGGAACCCGCTTTCGTGCGTGCCGCCCGATCCGGTCGGAATGCCGTTGACGTAGCTGCGCAGATGCTCGTCGGTCGATTCGGTCCATTGCAGGACCACGTCGATCCGCAGGCCGTTTTCGCGGAACAGCATGAACGGCGCTTCGTGCACGGCACGGGCGCCGCGTCCGGTGACGATCTTTTTCAGGTAATCGATCAACCCCTCGGTGTGTTCGAAGACGGTCTTCTGGTTGGTTGTCTCGTCCTCGAACGTGACCTTGACGCCCTTGTGCAGATAGCTGGCGACCTCGAGCCGCTCGGCGATGACGGCCGCATCGAATTCGGTCTTCGGAAAGATCGTGGGATCAGGTCTGAAAAAGACCGTTGTGCCCGTGCCCCGCGACGATCCCAGTTTTTTGACGCCGCTGATGGGGTTGCCTTGCTTGAAGCGTTGCTCCCACAGGGCGCCGTCGCGCTTCGACGTCACGACCAGCTCTTTCGAGAGCGCATTGACGACGCTGGCGCCGACGCCGTGGAGGCCGCCAGCGGTCTTGTAGACGGCGCGATCGAACTTTCCGCCAGCGTGCAGCATCGTGAAGATCACCTCGAGGGCGCTCTTCCTGGTCTGCGGATGCTTGTCGACCGGAATCCCGCGTCCATCGTCCGTGATCGTGACGGAGGTGCCGTCCTTGTGCAGGGTCAGGCTGATGTTCGACGCATGGCCGTTCATCGCCTCGTCGATCGCGTTGTCGAGGATCTCCCAGACGAGATGATGCAGGCCGGCGGCGCCGACGCCGCCGATGTACATGCCGGGCCGTTTGCGGACGGGTTCCAGGCCTTCGAGAACGGTGATGTCTTTGGCGGTATAGGTGCTCATTCCAGAAACATGATCGACTGATGTGACGGAACGTCGAAGCGCCTCCGGCACGTCGTGCAGGTGACCGTGTCATCGACCCGAATCAAATAGTTTCGCAGCTTCGCAAACATCGCGCGGTCGCGCTCGTTGGCACCGCGCGGTACCTGGGGCTTCCTCGTCCGGCGAATCCAGCGGACGCCGTACTCCGATTGCCGGCGGCAGAAGGGGCAGGTCATCGTCTGCGGTCGCGTCTCGGGGCGTTCATCGAAAAAGTCGCGTTCGTGCATAATGACAGTAAATAGTTGGCAGTAGGCAGTGTGCAGTGGGCGGTGTCCTTTTGGAAACGGGCCGCGCAGCGGCGCGGCCCTGTTCAAACGACGCCCTGCTAACTGCCCACTGCCCACTGTTCACTTCATGTCTCGCCCATCTGCGGCGGCTCGGGCACCACCCGGATGAACTGCCCTCGCTGCAGCAGCTCGCGCCCCTTTCCCCCGCGGCCGGTCACGTCGTATTTCCCGGTGCTGATCGTCTGCAATGCGCCGCGGCTCGTCTCCACCATCAGCGCATCGCGGTCGCCGCGTGCGGCCACGAAGCCCAGCACCCGATCCTTCCCGCGCTGCAATTTGATCAGGATGACGCCTTTCCCCGGGCCTGAGAGGAAGTTCACCTCATCGACCTTGCACAGCACCGCGCGGGCCTGCTCGGTTGCGGCGATGATGACTTCGCTGCCCTCGACGCGTTCCACGCCCACCACTTCGACGCCTTCGGCCGGACGCGCGAACTTCCGGCCGGCGCGGGTACTCGGCTCGACAAACGGCTCGAGGCCGAACCGGAGGCTGTAGCCGTCGCTCGTCACCGCCACGGCGTGGACCGGCGGCGGCTCGCCTTCTTTCTTGGCTTGGATGTCGCCGGCGACCCGCGGATCGAGGCTGAGCGCCGCAACGATCTTCTCGCCATCCCGGAACTTGAAGAGGCGCTGAATCGGCTCGCCGTAGCCGGTCGAGGCCGGCACGTCGATCAGGCGGCAGGTGTACGCGACGCCGAAATTCGTGAAGAACGCCACCGACGCGCGCGTGCTGCCCGGCAACACGGCCAGCACCGAATCGCCCTCCCGCAGCCGCGTCGTGGAGACGTCCTTGATCTCCTTCTGCCGTTTGACCCAGCCGTCGCGCGACACAATCGCGACGTTGTCTTCCTCGACGATGAAGTCGTCTGCGGTGAATTCGAGCTCCTCCGCCGCCTCGATGAGCGTGCGTCGCGGGTCGCCGGCCGCTTTCTGAATCTCCTCGATTTCTTGCCGGACGAGCGCCCAGCGGCTGTCTTCGTTCCTGAGCAGCGACGCAATCTGGCGCGCGCGCTTGCGCTTGTCCTCGAGCTCGTTCCTGATGACGAGAATCTCGAGCCGCGCGAGCCGGTACAGCTTCAGCTCGAGAATCGCGTCGGTCTGGTCCTCGTCGAGGCCGAAGCGCTTGATGATCTTCTGCGCGGCGTCGGCTTTGCCGTCGGACTTGCGGATGATGCGGATGATCTCGTCGAGCGCCTCGAACACCTGCTCGAAGCCTTCGAGAATATGAATCCGCTTCTTGAGCGCCGCCTGCTCGTGCTCCAGCCGGCGGGTGACGACTTCCAGCCGGAAATGGAGAAAGTGCCAGAGCATCTGGTGAAGATCGAGCCGCTCCGGGCGTCCGACCTCCGGGTTCTCCGTCGGAACGAGACACGTGAGGTTGACGTTGAAGGGGATCTGGAGCGGCGTGTTCTTGAACAGGTACGCCATGACCAGGTTCTCGTCGGCGTCCCGCTTCAGCTCCAGCTCGATCCGCACATCGTCCGTCGAGAGATCCTTCACGTCGACCAGCGGCGGCAGCTTCCGGCTGAGCGCGACCTCCGCGATCCGCTCGACGAGCTGCGCCTTGTTCACCGTGTACGGGATGCTGGTGATGTTGATGGCCTTGCCGCCGCGCGTGGGCCGGCCGCTTTCCCATGTGCCGCGCAGGCGGAGCGATCCAGAGCCTGTCTTGTAGATCTGCTTCAGCTCCTCGGGCGTGTTCAGAATCTGGCCGCCGGTGGGGAAGTCAGGTCCTTTGATGTGGCGAAACAGCTGCACGCTCGACAGATCGGGGTTGTCGAGCAGCTTCAACAGGGCCGTGCAGACTTCACCGAGATTGTGCGGCGGGATGCTGGTCGCCATGCCGACCGCAATCCCGGTCGCGCCGTTGATCAACAGGTTGGGAATCCGCGCCGGCAGCACGACCGGCTCGGTTTTCGTGCCGTCGTAGTTGGGGCGGAAGTGAACCGTCTGCCGATCGATTTCGGAGAGGAGCTGATCGCTGAGGCGCGCGAGGCGGCACTCCGTGTATCGCATCGCGGCCGCGCTGTCGCCGTCCAGCGATCCGAAATTCCCGGAGCCGTCGATGAGCGGATACCGGAGCGAGAACGGCTGCGCCATCCGGACCAGCGTGTCGTAGATGGCCGTGTCGCCGTGCGGATGGAAGCTGCCCATCACATCGCCCACGACCTTCGCGCACTTGCGATGCTTGGCGTCGGCGGTCAGGTTCTGCTGCCACATCGTGTACAGGATGCGGCGCTGCACCGGCTTGAGCCCGTCGCGCACATCGGGGAGCGCGCGGGAGGTGATGACCGACAGCGCGTAATTGAGGTATCGCGCCTGCGCCGCGTCGTGCAGAGCGACGACGGAGTCTTCGCTACCCGTGGGGGGCGGCGTCGTGCCGCCGCGACCGCGAGTCTGTTCCGCGATGTCGAGCAGGGGTCGCTTTGCGACCTTCGATGACGATCTGGCCATTTCTCAAACCGAAGCTCAAGCTTCGGCCCGCGAAAACCCTCGTAGCGCCCGCCTTCAGGCGGGCCCGGCTGAAGCCGGGCACTACGTCATTGGCTGATGCTTCGTCCCAGTCACGAGATTGAAAGCGAATCGACGGGAAATGCTTGAAGCCGCTGGGGTCGGCTTCGGAAAGGAAGTACCCGTCCGCCCCTCAATTATGCCCGATATCGACGGCGATCGCCCGCCACTTTTCCTGCCGGAACCTCAGCACCGACAGCGTGCAGCGCGTGAAATGCCCCAGGAGGATGGCCAGCCAGATGTGCACGGCCTGCAGGCCGAACGCGGCCTGGATCACCAGCACGAGGCCGACAGGGACGACGACCTGCGAGATCACCGAGATGTAAAACGGGCTTCGGGTGTCGCCGGTTCCCTGCAGGCCGCCGGTATGAACAAGCGCGACCGTAATGAAGAACCCCGAGACACTGAGAAAACGCAGGAGCTGCGTGCCCAGACGAAGCACTTCCGGATCCGTCATGCCGAAGATGCCGAGCAGGAGGCGCGGCACGATCACGAACAACGCGCCAATTCCACCCGCGACCATCAGGCCGATGCGCGATGCCGCCTCGACCGCCTGCGAACTGCGCTCCGGACAACCTGCTCCGAGATTTTGACCGGCGACGGTCGACGTGGCGCCCATCAGACCGACCGATGTCCACGTGATGAACGAAAACAGCTGCGAATAGCAGACCGCGTACGCCGCCTGCGCCTCCGCGCTTTGCTCGAGCGATCCGATGAAGCGGAGAAGCAGAACGCCGGCAAGGTTCATCGCCACGCCCTGGAACCCGGTCGGCAGGCCGAAGCGGAAGAGCGAGCGGATGATGCCCCAATCGGGCCTCCATGTCATGGACGTCGTGAAGGTGACGGGCGTGCGATGCGTGAAGAGCAGCCAGAGTCCGATGCTCGACACCGTCACGCTGGCGATCGCCGTGCCGATCGCCGATCCCAGTGTACCGAGTCTTGGAACAGGGCCGAGGCCCGGAATCAGCGTGATGTTCAACGCCGCGTTCAGAATCGTCATCACGATGCCGAGATACAACGGCGTCCGGGCGTCGCCCGCCGCTCGAAGCGCGCCGCCGAGCATGAAGTACATCAGCATGCCGATGCCGCCCATGAACGTCATTCGGAGGAAGGGCAGCGCTTCGGTTTTCACGTCAGGGGCGGCGTTGACCTGATCGAGCAGCCACGGAGACAGCACATAGCCGAGCGGCGCCATGACGATGGCGCCGAGGAACAGCGAGCAGATGAAGGCCTGGTAGACCACGCGATTGACCTTGTCCTGATCGCCCGCGCCGGCGAAGCGCGCCACCAGCACGCCCATTCCGCTGTACATCGAGGCGATGAAGACGATCACGACCAGAAAGATCTGCCAGCTGACACCGATCGCCGCATTGGCGGTATAGCCGACGAAGTGGCCGACGAGCGCGTGGTCGACGATGCCCTGCAGGCCCGCGATCATGTTCTGGAGCATCGTCGGCCACGCCATCTTCCAGACGGCGTGCGCGATCGGACCTTCAACGATCGATCGGTCGAGTTTTCGGGGGGAGCGCGCCGGGGTTGCCACTGAAGGGATTATGTCACGTGGATTTGGCGAGTTGGCGATTGGGCGATTTGGCGATTTATTTTTGGATTCACTAAATAAATCGCGCAATCGCCAGGTCGCGCAATCGCCAAATTTTACGGAAACGGTCGAGCCGCGACCACCGTCATTCCGCCGCCGATACTCCCCGCGTAGTAGGTGAAGCTCGCCGACCCCGTGTTGATGCACTGAACGTATGTGCCGGTCGTCGAGTTGTAGAGCAGCAGGTCAGCACGCGCGTCGCCGTTGAAGCTGGTGATGGAGATCTGCCAGTTGGCATCCCATCGTCCACTCGCGTACGTGAAATCACCGGCGCCGTTGTTGAAGCACTCGAACCACTCTCCGGTCGCGGTGTTGTACAGGAAGATGTCCGCGCGCCCGTCGCCGTTCAGGTCGCCTGACTTCACCGTCCAGTTCGCCGACCACGTCCCCGATCCGACGATGTTCAGACTCACGCCGCCGATGATGAACCACTGCCCGGTCGAGGAGTTGTACAGGTCGGTGATGTTGTCGCTGTTCGTATCGACCGGGTGGACCTGCCAGCCCGCGTCCCATGAGCCGCTGTCGCAGGTGAAGCCGGCGGTGCCGTCGCCGGTGCTGATGCACTTCGACCAGGCGCCCGATGTCGGGTTGTAGAAGACGACATCGTCGAGCACGGCGCCGGCCGGGCCGAAGTTCCCGATCGCCACGTGGTAGCCGGTCGACGTCAGCTCGGTGTAGTAGGCGAAATTATTCGCGCCGTTGTTGATCGCCTTGAACCAGCGGCCGGTCGTGCCGTTGTAGAGGAACAGATCGGTTCGGCCGTCGCCGTTGAAGTCCGCGGCTTTCACCGTCCATCCGCCGTTCCAACTGCCCGTCGTGGAGGCCACGAGTGTCCGGACCGTCGCGTCATGCGGCAGGATGCGGACGCTGGCGGCGCTCACCGGCGAAGCGGTCGCGTTCGCGACGTTCCAGGTGACGGTCTGGGTCGAATTGCCGGCGACGGTGACCGATGTGTTCGGCGACGTCACCGCGAACGGACCGGCGCCGCTCGACATGGACGATTGGCGCCCAAATAAGGGAAGGTCGTAAAATGGTCTTGACCATTTTACGATACCAACGATAATGGTCACAATGCCCGCCCGGTCGCGTCTCTATGACGCCATCCTAAAGGAGCATCTGACGAGTCACCGGCAGATGGCCTTCGTCAGCGGTCCGCGGCAGGTCGGCAAGACGACGACGAGCCGCAATCATGCGGACCTGTATGCCAACTGGGACAATGTCGACGACCGGGCGCAGATCCTCGCCGGCCCCGCCCGCCTGGTCGAACACTTCCAATTGAATCGCCTCGCGGGCAAAGTCCCAACGATCCTGTTCGACGAGCTGCACAAGTATCCGCGCTGGAAACCGTTCCTCAAGGGCTTTTTCGATACCTATGCCGACCGCCTTCGCATCATCGTGACCGGCAGCAGTCGCATGGACATCTATCGCCGCGGCGGCGAGAACCTGATGGGTCGCTACTTTCCGTATCGGATGCACCCGTTCTCCGTCGCCGAGACGTTGACCCAGGCACTGCCCGACGTGAAACGGCCCGTTCGTCCTCCCGCAAGGATCAGTGACGCTGACTTCGAGGCCCTTTGGGTCCACGGGGGATACCCGGAGCCGTTTATCAAACGCGACACGCGCTTCAGCCGTCGATGGCAGGCTCTCCGCGTGGAGCAGCTTCTTCGAGACGATGTCCGCGATCTCACGCAGATTCACCAGATCGGTCAGTTGGAAACATTGGTCAAGGTTCTGGTCGGTCGCTCGGCCCATCAGCTCGTTTACAGTCATCTCGCCGAGGATGTGCGGATATCGGTCGACACGGCCCGCCGATGGATCGATGCGTTGTGCAGCCTCCATCTTGGCTTTCTCGTAAGGCCCTGGTTCAAGAATGTCTCTCGATCGCTACGAAAAGAGCCCAAATGGTTCTTAC
This sequence comes from Acidobacteriota bacterium, assembly GCA_016210935.1. Classification (GTDB taxonomy): domain Bacteria; phylum Acidobacteriota; class Vicinamibacteria; order Vicinamibacterales; family JACQTH01; genus JACQTH01. Next base: position 8,226 of record JACQTH010000006.1, read on the forward strand.
GGGATTGGGCGTCGGTTGAGGATGTGGGTGAGAGAGCCGAAACGTTTATGGCCTGTCACCTGCTCAAGGCTGTCGAAGGCTGGAACGATCTGGGACTGGGCGACTATCAACTGGGGTATTTACGAGACAAAAGCCAGCGGGAAGTCGACTTTCTCGTGGTTCGCGATCGCAAGCCACGCGTTCTCGTCGAGGTGAAATACCACGGCGAATCGATCAGCGGCGCCCTGAAATACTATCAGGAGCAGCTCAAGGCGCCGTTCGCCTTCCAGGTGGTCATCGATGCCGATTATGTCAACGCGGATTGCTTCACGTCGCCAGGCGCACCCATTGTCGTACCCGCCAAGACGTTCTTGTCTCAGCTTCTCTAAACGGCGTTGCCGTATACGTGACGAGGGCTACGAATGACGTCACGCCTCCAGGAGCAGAGCCGCCGGATCTTCGACGAGCCCCTTCAGCTTCACCAGAAACTGGACCGCTTCCATCCCGTCGACGATGCGGTGATCGTAACTGAGCGCCACATACATCATCGGGCGAATCACGACCTGGCCGTTGAGCGCGAGCGGACGCCCTTCGATCTTGTGCAGGCCGAGGATTCCCACTTGGGGCGGGTTCAGGATTGGCGTGCTGAGGAGCGATCCGAAGACCCCACCGTTCGTAATCGTGAAGGTCCCGCCGCGCAGGTCGTCGAGGGTCAGCGTCCTATCCTCGGCCTTGCGCGCGAATGCCTTGATGGCGACCTCCATCTCGCCGAAGGACATGCGATCCGCCCCACGGAGCACCGGCACGACCAACCCTTCTGACGCGCCAACCGCGACGCCAACGTCGTAATAGTGCTTGATGACCATCTCGTCGCCCTGAATTTCCGCGTTGAGGCGAGGAAACGCGCGCAGCGCGGCGATGCCGGCCTTGACGAAAAACGACACGATGCCGAGGCTGACGCCGTAGCGCGACTTGAACTCCTCCTTGTGGCGCTTGCGCAGCTCCATCACCGCGGTCATATCGACCTCATTGAAGCTCGTGAGCATCGCCGCTGTAC
>JACQTH010000199.1 GCA_016210935.1 Acidobacteriota bacterium
CGCTCGACGAGTCACGCAAATCGATCACCCGGTTCGCGAGGCTCGACTCACGCGCGCGCGAGTCTGTGGGCGAGTCGCAGATGCTGATGGCGTCGGACGTGATTTTTGCGGAAGGCCGCGAGCTGCTCAGCGCCACGGCCAGCCACCTCGATCAGGCGCGCGAACATCAGCGTCAGGCGCGCGATCGCAGGAACGCCGATGCGCGCCGGCTCGAGATGTACACGATCGCCGCCACGGGTGGGCTGGCGCTGCTCATCATGCTGCTGTTGGTGCCCGCGGGCCGCCGCGAGGCCGAGTCGGAGGCGGCCGACGCGACCGCGCGCGTGGTCATTCGTCCGGATTTGACTTTGCGGACGGCTCCGCCCACGCGGCTGCCGTCGTCAGGCCCGGAGGTCAGCCTCAAGGATGCCTCGGCGCTCTCGCTGGATCTGGCGCGCGTCTCGACTCCCTCTGAGCTTCGGGCGCTGCTGGAGCGCGCCTCCAACCTCTTGCACGCTCGTGGTTTAGTGCTGTGGGTCCCCGGCGCGTCGGGGGATTTGCGGCCCGGGTTGTCACACGGATACTCCGAAGCGCTCCTCGCCAAGATGCCGGGCATCGCGCCCACCGCCGACAACGCGACCGCCGCGGCTTATCGTCTGGGAGAAGTGAGGGAAGTCCCTGCGGGGAACTCACCGACAGGCGCGGTCATCGCGCCGCTCCTGACGCCGGCCGGCTGCGCCGGTGTGCTGGCCGTAGAGCTCCCCGCGGGCGCCGAGAGCCACACGGCCGTCCAGGCCATCGTGACGTTTCTCGCCGGGCAGCTGGCGGGGACCGTGACGGTCAGTAAACCTGACGAAGGACGCGCCTCGAGCGACGCTCGATCGGCTCGAGCTTCGTCTTGAGCGTCAGCTCCTTTTTGTCCCTCATCACTTTGACGGTGATCTCCTGGCGCGCACGCGCGATCGCCCTCGTCACATCGCCCGCGTTCTCGATCGATTCGTCATTAATCGCGGTGATCACGTCACCGGCCTTGATACCCGCGGCTTGAGCCGGTGAACCGTCTCGGACGCTCGTCACCAGAGCGCCATCTTTCGCGCCGAAGTACTCGGCGAGTTGCGGGGTCAGCTCCTGGAGGGTGACGCCGAGGCGCCCGCGGCGGGCCGCCGATCCGCGCATCAGGTCCAGATCACCCAGCCGCAACTCGAGGTTTCGTCCCAGCCGCGACATTTCATTGCCGACGGCGCTCGCAATCTCGGGCGCGATATCGATGAGCGTCGACGAGAGCGCCTGCCGTTCTGCCGGTGTGATGTCGAGCGTGTTCCGTTGACCGTCGCGCATCACCACCATCTTCACACTACGGCCCGGCGGCGTCTCCCGGACGAGGCGCCCGAACTGCGCCGCGCTCCGGACACGCTCCCCGTCGAACTCCACGACGATGTCGCCCTTGCGCACGCCCGCTTTTTCCGCCGGCGTACCCTGGCGAACGTCTTCGATCACGGCGCCGGCCGCGGGCAGTTTCGACTTCGCGACCTCGCTCTCCTCGACATCGCCGACCACGACGCCGATGGTGCTGCCGGAGCCGAAGACCTCGACGCGCGGGCCCACCACGACGTCCCGCTGCGTGCGCCTGGCCTGACCGTACACGGCGGGGGCCACCGCGACCCCGATTGCCAGAACGCCGAGAATCAGGACCACCACCCCGACGATTCGAACGACCTTCATACGACGGTTCCTCCCCAGTTCCGAGGTTTTGGTGAATCAGACGAGATCTGGACCGGAAAAGTTGGCAATCTCTTGGGTTCGTCGTTTATTCGCTGTCCGGATTCGTGGCTTCCGCCTTTAGGCAAGGGAGCACCACGGAGATCACGGAGAGCACAGAGAAAATTGGTTTATTTCTCTGTGGGCTCTGTGTTCTCTGTGGTGCTCTCTTCCGGCTGAAGCCGGAAGCCACGAGTTCAGGCCGTTCACCTCTTCACACGGTTGCACACGCCAACTAAGTCCAACCTTCCCATCAGCCGAAAAGACAGGAGGCGATTCGTGTGATCGCTATTCGTCTGTCTTGAACGCGCCGCAAGTTTCACAACCCCCGCGCCATCACCGCGGCGAGCGCGACCGAGCCGTGGGAGGCGCTGGGGATGGGCCCCAGAGTGCCGCACTAAGCGGATCGTTGTTACGAATCACCGCGGCGAGCGCGAGCGAGCCGTGGGAGGCGCTGGGGGTGGGGGCTCGCCGGAGAACGGCGAGCAGCCCCAGCGCACACCAATAAATGTGACCAGAACCCTTCAATACGACGACCCCATGGCCGCGCTCCTGGAGACGCGCCAGCGCTTTATCGCGGGGTTTCCGGCCCGCTGTGATTCCATCTCGCTGCTGGTCGACACGGTCGCCGCGCTCGGCCCGCGCGGGCCGGTCGTCGCCCTGCGCCAGATCGTCCACCGCATCACCGGTCTGGCGGGAACGGTCGGGTTCCCGACGATCAGCGATCGCGCGGGGCAGCTCGAGCATATGTTGACCGAGCGGGGGTTGCCGCAGTTCGAACCCGGACGCGCCCGGTCGTTGGTCGGCCAGATCCGCAGCGCGTTCGCCGGCGATCTGGCGTCGCCGCCGTCGTGGGTCACGCCTGAAGCGCCGCCCACGCGAGCGGCCGCGATTCTGGTGGTTGAAGACGACGAGGAACAGCGCGATCTCGTCCTCGCCCGGCTCGAAGCGGCTGGCCATGCCCCCATCGGGGTGGCGAGCGGCACGGACGTTCTCCACGCGGTGCGGTTCCATCATCCCGCGCTCGTCCTGCTCGACGTCAATCTGCCTGGTCTCGACGGCTTTTCCGTCTGTCGCCTGCTGAAGGCGGATCCCGATTTGACGCGCACACCCATCGTCTTCACCACGACGAGATCGAGCCTCGATGATCGCATCGCGGCCTTTACGCTCGGGGCCGACGAGTTCCTCACGAAGCCGATCGATCTGAATGAGCTGGTCGTTCGCGTGCAGCAGGTGCTCCTGAAATATCCGCCGCCGCCCGAGGCCCTTCGCAACCCGGAAAAGCCGGAGCTGGACTTCGAGGCGTTCGTCGCGGCCGCGCGTGACCTCGTGCGCAACGGTCCGGCCGCGCTCGCGATGCTGCGGCTGCCGGCCGACCGCGCGGCCGAAACAGCCGCTGCGATCCAGGACGACCTTCGCCGCCGCGATCTGGTCGCGCGGTACGACGAGCTGCACTTGATGGTGTTGATGCCCGACCTCGACGCTGGCGCCGCGCAAGTACGCATGCGTCACATTACGGACGCTCTCGGGGCGCGGGGCTTCGACGGGGTGCAGATGGGCGTGGCGGGCTCGACGCCCGGAGCGCCGCTCGAGTCGCTGCTCGCCGATGCGGATCAAGCGCTGGCCGATGCGCGCCAGCACGAACTGGAAGCGGCGTCGACAGCCGAACATCGTGGCTTCCGGCTTCAGCCGGAAGATCTTCCGCCTAAAGGCGGAAGCCACGAATCCACCCAGGGCCGCCCGGTAAAGGTCGTCATCGCCGAAGACGACCCCGAAGTCGTTCGCATCCTCGACGCTCAGATGAAAGCGGCCAAATACGCGCCGCTCACGGTTGTGGAC
>JACQTH010000200.1 GCA_016210935.1 Acidobacteriota bacterium
ACGACCGGCCCCGCAACGCCCGGCCCGCCGACATGAATGTGGGCGGCTTGCAGGTCGACGATGTTGAAGACCCTCGCCGTGCAGTCTATTTCCCGCGACGTTCTATTGAACGTGCACCGGCCCCAGGCCACCGCGCCGCCAGCCACCGGCGGTGCCTCGAAGGCCCCGGACCCGCTTCCCGAGACCGTAACCGTGTCTGCGGCTCCCGGTCGTTGAGCGAAGACCGGGACGATGCAGCCGGCGACAAGCACAACGGCTAAGACGGATTTCAGGAAACCGCTTCGCGTCATCATCTGCCACTCCTTATTTGATTTGCGGTGGGGCCCCACCCACACCGCCTCCCACGCCTCGCTGGCGCTCGGCGCGGTGATTCGGAAGAACGATCCGCTCAGTGTGGCAGCCCGCGGGGCGCCCACCCCCGCGACCTCTCACGGCTCGCTTAACGCTCGCCGCGCTGACTTGGTAGAACGGTCCGCTTAGTGCGACAGTCGCGGGCCCTTCTCCCGCCGCGCCCCCGACCAAGCCGGAGCGCGTCTGCACAACCAGCGCCAAAGGCGGCAAAGATTTGCACACCGTAGCGCGGTCAAGTGTTTACGGGTAGCGGGGGCGCAGGCGGCCGGTCATCGTGTTTCGGCTCCCGAAAGCCGTTTCCGCTCCGGGAAAGCATCACTCGTGATTCAATAGCCTGTCACTCCATGCGGGCGCGCGCGTTCCTGATCGCTCTCGGATTGCTGTTGTTCCCGTTCCGGCCGGCCGTCGAGAATGCTGCTCAGGATCTTCCGGTCACCTCGCATACCCACCCCTGTCCCGAGGAGTTGCCCGCCGCTATCAAAGCGATCATCAGCCCGGGTGGAGTCACCGTAAGAGTCCGGGCGGCGACGATCGAGTTCTGGTTCGTGAAGCAGCTCGCGGTTGGGGGGAAAGCGGAATGGGAGGCGGTACCGGAAGGCGCGCTGGTGGGCGCCCTCCGGACGTCGGGACCGTACGCGGATCTTCGCGGTCGCACGCTGAAGCCGGGCGTGTACACGATGCGCTCCGGGCTTCAACCGGAAGATAAGGACCACTTCGCCGTTTGGCCGCACCGCGCCTTCCTGTTGGTGAGCCCGGCGGTCAGTGAGAGCACCGCAGAACCGGTCGGCCACCAAGGTGCGGTTGATCTCGCCAAGCAGGCAACCGGCATCGCGCACCCGGCGGTTCTGGGTCTCAATCCGCTCACCACCAGCGACCCGCTGTTTCAGGTCCAGACCCCATCGCCGGGATTCAAATCGGTGGTGGTGGAAGTCCCGACGAGCACGGGAGCGCCGCTGCGGTTTGGAATCGTTGTCTCGGGTAGAGTGAGAGCGTGAAGAGAATTGGTGAATTGGCGACCAATTCACCAACTCACCAATTGGAATCATATGGACCTTCCTGGCCGTGCGGCGCTCATCACAGGGGCGAGACGCATTGGTGCAGTGGTGGCGACGGAGCTGGCGGCGCGCGGGGTCGATGTCGCGATCACGTTCAACCGCGGGCGCGAAGAGGCGGAGGCGACGCTCGAGGCCATTCGCCGCCACGGACGCCGCGGCCTGATGCTGCAGGCCGACCTGAGTCGATCGTCCGAAGCCGCGCGCGTCGTCGAGGAAGCCGCGACCGAATTCGGCCGGCTCGACATTCTGATCAACATGGCGTCGGTGTATGTGGAGGTGCCATTCGACTCGTCGACCGAAGCGCACTGGGACGCCAATATGAACGTCGATCTGAAGGCGTCGTATTTGTGCGCGCGTGCCGCGGTGCCCAGGATGCGAGCGCTCGGCGGCGGGCGCATCATCAACTTTTCAGATTGGCTGTCGTACAGTCATCGCCCGCGCTATCGCGGCTACCTTCCTTACTACGTCGCCAAGTCCGCGATCATCGGATTGACCGAGGCGCTCGCCCTCGAGCTTGCGGACGACAACATCCTGGTGAACGCGATTGCCCCGGGCCCGATTCTGGCAGCGCCGTCGATGGGGGATCAGGAATTCTCGGCGGTCGAGAAAGCCACGCCGCTTGGACGCTGGGGCGGTGAGATGGAAATCGTGAAGGCGGTGGTCGCGTTGATCGATTCCGACTTCATGACAGGAGAGACCGTCAGAGTGGACGGGGGAAGGCACGTGAGATAAGGTGACTGGAGTGCCGAGCGCGTCTCGGAGGCGCGGCTGAGTTCGCTAACCCGCACTTTAGGCACTCTCAACGCTTGAGGCCGCGAACAACGCCTTCATCGAATCGAGCGCGCCCTGCAATTCCTTCCGGTCGCGCGCGAAACAGAACCGCACGTGGCCCTCCCCGGCAGGACCGAAATCGACGCCGGGCACACAGCCGATCCGGCCGTGCCGAACCAGATGCTCCACCATCTGCCAGGAGATCGAACCGCGGACGGCGGGATCGTCGCTCTCCTCGTCGGTCCGCCACGACGGATCGATCTTGAGAAACGCGTAGAACGCGCCTTTCGGCGGGGCGCCGGTAAAGATGCCATTCAGCTCGCGGATGCCGCTGTAGAAGAGCGCGCGCCGCGCTTCGAGCTCAATCCTGAACTCCTCGACGATGTCTTGCGGTCCTTCGAGCGCGCCGACGCCGCCATACTGGACGACGGAGGCGATGTTGCTCGCCGTCAGGAACAGCACCTTCTTCATGCGATCGCGCAG
>JACQTH010000237.1 GCA_016210935.1 Acidobacteriota bacterium
ATCACGAGCCACGTCCGCCGCCGGTTGCTCGCCTGCTGCTCGAGGAGGTTCATGTGCCCACGATGCACCACCGCAGAACACGGAGAGCACAGAGAGAATCTTGTGTTAACTCTGTGGTCTCTGTGCGCTCTGTGGTGAATCTTTTCTTACTTCCGCATCGACAGATCGACGGCCGGCGCCTGCCGCTCGCTTTCGACCGTCACCTCGAACAGCTCGGCGTCCTTGAACCCGAGCGTGCCCGCGATCATGTTGGTCGGGAACGTCTGCTGCGCGATGTTGTACTTGGTGGCGATATCGTTGTAGAACTGACGCGCGAAGCCGATCTTGTTCTCGGTCGACGCGAGCTCCTCCTGGAGCATGCGGACGTTGTCGTTCGACTTGAGCGTCGGGTAGTTCTCGGCGAGCGCGAACAACCGGCCGAGCGCCTGCGTCAGCTCGCCTTCCTTCCTCGCGGCGTCGGCCGGACCTGCGGCCGAGACCGCCCGGGCGCGCGCCTCGATCACCTGCGACAGCGTGTCGCGCTCGAACTCCATGGCCCCCTTCACGGTGTTGACCAGATTCGGAATCAGATCGTGCCGGCGCTTCAGCTGCACGTCGATCTGCCGCCAGCCGTTCGCCGTCTGGTTCTTGAGCCCGATGAGCCGGTTGTACGTCACGATCGCCCAGAGCACGACGAGCCCGACGAGCCCGAGCAGAATCCACATCAGTGTCTCTCCTATAGCAATCCCTTGACAGATCCTCCGTCGATCGGAATCACGGTCCCGGTAATGAAGCTCGCCCGCTCCGACGCCAGGAAGGCCACCACCGATCCAAACTCGTCCGGGTCGCCCATGCGCCCGAGCGGAATCCCCGCCACGAGCCGGCGCTCGATTTCGCTCTCATCGACATTCTCCCGACGCGCTCCTGCCTGCAGCAGTTCCTTCACGCGATCGGTTCGCGTGTAACCCGGCGCCACGCAGTTCACGAGGATGCGATCCTTCGCGACCTCGGTCGCCAGCGTCTTCGAAAACCCGACGACGGCTGCTCGAATCGAGTTCGACAGCATCAGGTTGTCGACCGGTTGTTTCACGGCAACCGACGTGACATGAATGATTCGGCCGCCGCCGCGCTGCTTCATGTGCGGGACGACCTCGGCGCACAGGCGCACCACGCTCAGCAGGAGCTGATCGACCGCCCGCTGCCAGTCCTCATCTGATAGAGACGAAAAGGGACCCGATTTGGGTCCACCGGCGTTCGTCACCAGGATGTCGAGGCCGCCAAAATGCGCCACGGCTTCCTGGACGAGCCGCGACACGTCTGCCTTGAGCGCGACATCCGCGACAATCGGCAACACCTCGGCGCCCGTCGCGGAGCGAAGCTCGTCGGCGGTCTGCGCCAGGGTCTCGGCGCCGCGCGCGCAGATAGCCACGCGCGCGCCCTCCCGCGCCAGCGCCATGGCCGCCGCGCGGCCAAGTCCTTTGCTGGCCGCGCAGACGAGCGCGGCTTTGCCGGTCAGAGACAGGTCCATCTACCTATGGAAATAATCGTCCGTCTTGTCGAGCCAGTCCTGCCGAATCGGGCTGAAGAGATCCAGCTCGAACGTATCTTCGAGCGCCTCGGCCTGGTGCGGGATCCAGGACGGGATGTGAAGGACTTCCCCTTCGCGCACCGTCATCTCCTCGCCGCCAATCTGGAATTTCAGCGCGCCCTGGAGGATGTACGTCATCTGCTCGCTCTCGTGCGAGTGCATCGGCACGAGGCACCCCTTTTTCAGATAGATCTGCGTCAGCATCTCGCGCTCGCCGACGATGATTTTGCGCGACAGCAGCTCGGTGACTTTTTCGAGCGCGATCTCGTCCCAGCGATACAGCCGGACCGTTTGGGTGGACATCGTGTGACCTCCAGTGGGCGCGAGCCTTGACGGATCCTGAACCCCCGTTGCGGACCTTCGTCAAAAGGGCGCGGCATTATAGCAGCCGAGGACTGCCACCGCTTTTCAACCCCCCGCTGATATAATCCGACTCTCGTGACGCCTGCCTTAGCAGTCCGGACGGAGCACGCCGGATGAAATCCCAGACGCTCAAGGCTCCGGCCGCATCCGCCGCGACGCGCTACGAAGGTCTCACGCGCGACGATCTCGTGCGCGCGTACCGGCTGATGCTCCTGTCTCGCCGGATCGACGACAAGGAAATCCAGCTCAAGAACCAGAGCCGGGCCTTCTTTCAGATCAGCGGCGCCGGCCACGAAGCGATCAGCGCCGCCGCCGGCCTGCTGCTCCGGCCCGGGCACGACTGGTTCTACCCGTACTACCGTGACCGCGCGCTCTGTCTCGCCCTGGGGATGACGCCGTACGAGATGCTGCTCGGCGCCGTGGGATCGAAAGACGACCCCTCATCGGGCGGCCGGCAGATGCCCTCGCATTGGGGACACAAGAAGCTGAACATTGTCTCCGGATCGAGTCCGACCGGTACACAGGCGATCCAATCCGCCGGGTGCGCCGAGTCGACGCTCCTCTACGAGCGGCTGACCGACATTCCCGATCGCGCGGCGCATTTTCACGCCGACGAAATCACGTACCTGTCCCTCGGCGACGGCGCGACGAGCGAAGGCGAATTCTGGGAAACGCTCAATACCTGCTCAAGCAGGAAGCTTCCCATCGTCATCGTCTGCCAGGACAACAACTACGCGATCTCGGTGCCGGTCGAAGTGCAGACGCCTGGCGGCGACATCTCTCGTCTCGTCGAAGGCTTTCCCGATCTGCATCTCCTCCGTGTGAACGGCTGTCATTTTCTGGAGAGCTACGCGGCAATGAAGGAGGCCATCGCGTACGCGCGCGGCCGTCACGGGCCGGCATTCGTCCACGCGAAGGTCATCCGTCCCTACTCGCATTCGCTCTCGGACGATGAGCGGTTGTACAAGACGCCGCAGGAGCGTGAGGAGGAAGCGCAACGGGATCCGTTGAGGCTGATGAGCCAGTTCCTGCTCTCAAAGTCGCTCATCACCGACGAGGAGTTGACGGCCATCGGAAAGGAGATCGATCGCGAGTTGAACGAGGCGACCGATCGCGCGCTGAAAGCCCCGAAGCCGCCGCGCAGCTCCGCCATGATGTGGGTCTACTCGCCGGACGTGGATCCGACGAGCGCGGCGTTCGACACACCGGCGCAGCCGGAAGGGAAACCGGACACGATGGTGGCCGCGATCAACCGGACGCTCCGCGACGAGATGGAACGGAACCCCCGAATCGTGGTGTTTGGCGAGGACGTCGCCGACTGCAGCCGCGAGGCGGCTCTGCCGCTCGTGCCCGGCAAGGGCGGCGTCTTCAAGGTGACACACGGGCTGCAGCGGCGGTTCGGATCGCACCGCGTGTTCAATTCACCGCTGGCCGAAGCGAACATCATCGGGCGCGCGATCGGGATGGCCACCCGCGGGCTCAAGCCCGTCGTGGAAATCCAGTTCTTCGATTACATCTGGCCCGCGATGATGCAGATTCGTGACGAGCTCACGATGATGCGGTATCGGTCGAGCAACAACTTCTCGAGCCCGATCGTCATCCGGGTGCCGATTGGCGGGTACTTGCGCGGCGGCGCGCCGTATCACAGTCAATCCGGCGAGAGCATCTTCGCGCACTGTCCCGGCATTCGCGTCGTGTTCCCATCGAATGCGGCGGACGCGGCGGGTTTGCTGCGAACGGCGATCCGTTGTGACGACCCCGTTCTGTTCCTCGAGCACAAGCATCTGTATCGTCAGACTTACAACAAGGGCCTCTATCCCGGCCGCGACTTCATGATTCCGTTCGGGAAGGCCTCGATGCGGCGTGAGGGGACCGACATTCTGGTCATCACGTGGGGCGCGCTGGTGCAGCGCTCGCTGCTGGCCGCGCAGCAGGCGGAGAAGGACGGGATCAGCGTGGCGGTGATGGACCTGCGCTCGATCTCGCCGTTCGACTGGACGGCGATTGCCGACCAGGTGCGTCGCGTCAACCGCGTCGTCATCGCGCACGAGGATCAGCTGACGTGCGGCTTCGGCGCGGAGCTGGCCGCCCGCATCGTCGACGAGCTGTTCGATCAGCTCGACGCCCCCGTGAAGCGCGTCGCCGCGCTCGACTGCCCGGTCGCCTACTGGCCGGATCTGGAAGAGGAGATTCTCCCCTCGTCTGCGAAAGTCCTCGCCGCGATCCGCGAAACCGCAAGATACTGACACGTCCTCTCCGCCTTGCGCGCGCCTCTTCGTGGAGTCCGGCTCTCGAATGCCGATCATCTCGGCCTTCTTCGGAATCGTCATTCGGATGTTCTACAAGGAGCACGAACCGCCACATTTCCATGCCGAGCACGCTGGGCAGAGAGCGAAGGTCGACTTCGATGGTGAGATCATCGCAGGCGAGATTCGGTCCCGGAAAGCCCGCGAGCGGATTCGGTCATGGGCACAGCACCACCGCGCCGAACTCGAGGCCAATTGGGAGAAGATGAAAGCCGGGCGTCCTCTGGAGACCATCGAACCGTTGCATGAGGGCAAATCATGAGTTTTTTGCCGGCCGTCGTTCATGCTGAGCACCGCGGGGGATTCCGGGTGCGTGTTGTCTTCAATGACGGATCGGAGAACACGATCGACTTCGAACCGTGGCTCGAGGGTCCGGTTTTTGAACCTCTGAAGGACCCGGACTACTTTCGAAGGTTTTTTGTCGACGGTGGGACCCTCGTGTGGCCCAACGGCGCTGACGTCGCTCCGGAAACGCTGTACCAGGCTGCCGGGCGGCGACGACGGGCTGGCCGCCGCTTGCAGCCGTCGAAGGCGCGTCGACCGGCCGTTGAGAGTCGAACCAAACCAGCGCGCCTTCGCGGTTGAGCGTAAACGTCAGCTACGTGAGAACACGAAATGCGGTCGAGTAAATTCCCCGACGAAATCGACAGCGACAGGCTTGCGGAAGCTGCGCTCGCCATTCTGTCGCTGACGCTTCACGATGGCGGTCGCGTGTGGAAAGGCCTTGACTGGGATCTGATGGATCTCCTCCATGAAAGCGGAGACTGTCGTGGAAAACAAACGCCGCAGGCGGTCCATCAACCGACTCGCCGCAAAAGATGTCAGCTTCGTACGCGAAGCCGAGTACATCGCGCGGCGAGCGGCTGATCGTGAGTCCCGCGTGGTAACCCTAGGCCCGCTGCTCTTCTTCTCGACCTCCACTGGCGACGCCTGGGTTCTGGACCCAGGAGATTCGCTCGCTCGCTGTTTGGCGAGAGACGGCGAGGCATTGCCGCCAGGAATCACCGAGACCGCGGACACATTTTCGGTGGAGTGGGCCGGCACTTATCATCTCGAGGGCGACGTCTTCGTGTTTGGCGAGGGGGCGGGTGGCGTCCGAGCCGCCATGGGCTATCCGGTGGCAGAGATCCGTCGGGCGACTCGGCGGATGGGCCTTGACCCAAACGATTCCCACGGAGGGCCACGATGAAGCGCTGTATGGCGATTGCGGCAGTAGTTCTTGTTCCGAGCGCCGTGTACGCCCAGGAAACACGACAGAACTGGCCAGGACTGGCGAAGAAACCAAATCGTCACTCAATTCCAGGAATGGGCGGCAGCAGAGAGCTTGCCACTCACGAGGCCACACATCCAGGTGATGTCGCTGGGTGTTCCGCATAAACCGGTGACGCTCCCGCGCGGGTGGCAGGGCGTATATGGCGTTGGGCTGACCCGCAGCTTTCCACACCCGTGCTATCCTCTGTTTCATGCGGCCCGTTGACGCGCTCTACGAGAACGGCCTCTTTCGGCCCGTGTCGCCGCTGCCGCTGCGCTCGGGGGAGCGTGTTGCCCTCATTGTCGTTCGACGGCCGGACCCGACTCGGTGGGATTTTAGCCGGCTCGCCGCGCACGGCG
>JACQTH010000238.1 GCA_016210935.1 Acidobacteriota bacterium
CCGGCGGGTGCCGGGCTCGTCGACGAGAAGCATCGGGCGGGCCGGTTGTCCCCCGACGTCCGGAAGGGACGCGAACTCGACGAAGCTGACGCGGATCGCGCCCTCAGTTGCCGGAATCCGAGCGGGGAAGGGGTCGGTTGTTGTCTGAGCCGACGCCGTAATGGTGCATCCAACGCTGAGGAACGCCGACAGGACAAGGCGAGTCATCGACATGATAGGAAATCCTATATGATCCGGCCCCATGCGCACCCTGCCAACCGTTGCCGTTCTCCCGCTCGTCCTGCTGGTTGCCGCTCAGAGCGCCTCGCAGCCGCAGCCGATCGTCCCGGACAAGGTGATCGCGCTGTTCAACGGGCGCGATCTCTCCGGATGGACGGCAGACGTGCCTGCGAAGGACACCAATCCCGACGCCCCCCTGAGCTTTGTCGTGCGAAACGGCCTGCTCGTCAGCCTGGGCGAGCCGCGGGGGCATCTGCTGACCGACACCGCGTACCGCGACTACCGGCTGGAGGTGGAATATCGATTCCCCGGCGCGGGAGGCAATTGTGGAGTCCTGGTCCACGCGTCCCGATTGCGCGCGCTGTCGAAGATGTTCCCGCAGTCGATCGAGGTGCAGATGTTCCACGGGAACGCCGGCGACTTCTGGTGCATTCTGGAGAACATCGAAGTCCCGGACATGGAGAAGCGGCGCCCGCGGAAGGAAGGGCAGAACTGGGGCGGCGGTCCGGGGGACGCACGCCGGATCCTCAATCTCACCGACGATTCGGAAAAGCCGCTCGGCGAGTGGAACACGATGGTGATCGAAGCGCGCGGCCGAACGCTCAAGGTGTGGGTCAACGGCGATCTGGTCAACGAGGGCTTCGGCGCGACCGTAGATTCCGGAAAGATCGCGCTTCAGGCGGAGGGGACCGAGGTGGAATTCCGCCGGGTGGAGATGAAACCGCTGCCGCCGGCGTCGCGGTAGCCTCGTTCCATCCGCGCGAAATAAACGTCTCGATGCGTGCGCCTCGCGAGCGTTGAATCAACGCCGCTAGGACGTCTGTATAATCTTCCTACCTTAGAACCTCATGCTCGAGCCAGGCGGCCAGGTCGGCCCGTATGAAATCGTGTCGCTGCTTGGCGCTGGCGGCATGCCTAGCGGGGGGCAGGGGTCCCCGCGTTCACTAATGCCGTCGTGACTTCGCCCATGCCGCCAGCCGGCACCGCATCATGACTCTAACGGCCGGTACACGCATCGGGCCGTACGAAATCCTCGGCTCGCTTGGCGCTGGCGGCATGGGCGAAGTCTACCGCGCGCGCGACCGGCGGCTGGCGCGCGACGTCGCCCTCAAGTTTCTGTCTCGCGAGGCGGCCCGGGACGAGGCAGCCATCGAGCGGTTTTTTCGCGAAGCGCGTGCCGCCTCCTCCCTGAACCACCCGAACATCGTCACGATCTACGAAATCGGCGACGCGCCGCCCGATCGGTACGTCGTGATGGAGTTGGTTGAGGGACGGACGCTTCGGGATCTCATCTCCGAGCGCTTATCGATCGACCTGATTCTGCGAATCTGCGTCCAGATTGCTCGAGCCCTGTCGGTGGCGCATGCCGCCGGCATCGTGCACCGCGACATCAAGCCGGAAAACATCATCGTTCGGCCGGACGGCTATGTGAAGCTGCTCGATTTCGGCCTGGCCTGCGTCGTGCCCGAATCGCTCGCGGCAGAGAACGCCGCGACCGTGGTGGGAACGATGGCGGGGACGTTGCTGGGGACGGTGCGCTACATGTCGCCGGAGCAGGGGCAGGCCGAGCCGGTGAGAAGCGGGACGGATGTGTTCTCGCTCGGCATCGTGATGTACGAGCTGGCGACCGGCCAGCATCCTTTTCTCGCGGAGTCAAACTTCGGCGTGCTGTCCGCCATCATCTCGCAGCCGCCGCTGCCCCCCTCCCGGCTCAACCCGGAAATCCCCGCGCCGCTCGAGACGCTGATCCTGCAGATGCTGCAAAAAGATACACGGCTCCGGCCGACGGCGGCCGAGGTCGCCGCGACGCTGGTCGAGCTGGCGGAGCCACGGGTCCGTGTCGATGCCGTCCAGTCGCTCGCCCGCGCGAGACAGACGGTCGTCGGGCGCGCGAATGAGCGTGACGATCTCGCCGCGGCGTTCAAGACCGCCGCGGGCGGACGCGGCAGGTTGCTGTGCGTGTCGGGCGAACCCGGGATCGGGAAGACGACGCTGGTCGACGCGTTCCTCGAGGAGCTGCAGGAAGACGGCGCGTACGTCGGACGCGGGCGGTGTTCCGAACGGCTCTCGGGGACGAACGCGTACCTGCCGCTCCTGGAAGTGCTGGACAGCCTGATTCACCGGCCCAGCGGCGATCACCTGGCCCGCACGATGAAGCTGCTGGCGCCGAGCTGGTACGCACAAGTGGCGCCGGTCGCGGCGTCGGGCTCCGGCAGCCGGGCGGCCGCCGAGACCGGGAGCGTCTCGCCCGAGCGTCTCAAGCGCGAGTTGGTGCAATTCCTCGAGGAAGTCTCCCGCGCGCGTCCCCTCGTCATCGCGCTGGACGATGTGCATTGGATCGATCTGTCGAGCACCGACATCCTCGCGTACCTCGGGGGCCGGTTCGACGAGATGCGAGTCCTCATCATCGTGTCATATCGGCCCGCGGAACTGCTGGGAAGCGAGCACCCGTTCGCCTTGCTGAAGCTGGATCTGGAAGCGCGCGGCGCGTGCCGCGAGATCACGCTCGGCGGGCTCGAGCGCGAGGCCATCGAGCGGTACCTCGCGATCACGTTTCCGAATCACCGGTTCCCTCCGGAGTTCATCGATCTGATCCACGCCAAGACCGAAGGCAGTCCGCTCTTCGCGTCCGAGCTGCTGCGCTACCTGCGCAGCAAGAACATCATTCTCGAGGAGCAGGGAGCCTGGCGTCTCGGCGACTCCCTCCCGGATATCACCCGCGAGCTGCCCGAGTCGGTGCGCAGCATGATCCAGCGGCAGGTCGACCGGCTCGATGCCGTCGAACGACGGCTGCTCCTCGGCGCTGCGATGCAGGGTCACGATTTTCACGCCTCAATCGTCGCCCGCGCGGTCGGCATGGACGCCGCGGACGTCGAGGATCGGCTCGAGAGGCTGGATCGGGTGCATGGACTGGTGAAGCGGGTGCGCGAGGAGGAGCTCCCCGATCGCACGTTGACGCTCCGGTACCGGTTCGCGCACGTCCTCTACCAGAACGCCCTGTACGGTTCTCTCACGCCGGCGCGCAAAGCGTCGCTCGCCGGCGCGGTGGCGCAGGCGATCCTCGCCGCGTACGGGGACCAGAGCCCCGCATCCGAGCTCGCGTTGCTGTTCGAGGCGGCGCGTGATTTTCCGAAGGCCGCCGACTATTGCATGCGCGCGGCGAGACATGCCGCCCGGGTGGCTGCGTACCAGGAGTCGGTGCTGCTCGCGCGCCGCGGGCTGCGGCTGCTCCAATCGCTCCCGGAGACACCCGAGCGCGATCAACAAGAGCTGGCGCTGCTCATCACGCTCGGCGTGCCGCTCACCGCCACGCGCAGTTACGCCTCGCCGGAGGTCGGCGAAGCCTATGCGCGAGCCCGGGAGCTGGCGCAGCGGACCGCCTCGCCCCAGGTGTTCCCAGTCCTTCACGGGCTGTATCGCTTCTATTTTACCCGGGCCGAGCTCAATACGGCGCTGGAGGTGAGCCAGGAGTTGCTCGAGCGCGCCGAGCGCACGGCCGATCCCGGGATGCTGCTGGAAGCACACCGGGCGATGGGCAATACCTTGTTCTATCGTGGTGAAGGGATCCGGGCGCGGGCGCACCTTGAAACCGCCATGACCCTCTACGATCCCACGCGCGATCGCTCGCACGCGGCCCTCTACGGCATCGATCCGGCCGTGGCGAGCCGGACCGTCACGGCGCTCGCGCTCTGGAATGAGGGGTTTCCGGATCGTGCGAGAGCGCTGATGCAGGACGCGGCCCGACGCGCGCGCGATCTGAACCATCCGTTCACGCTCGCGTGGACGCTTGCCTACACGGGGCTTCTCGCCCAGCAATGCGGCGACGCGCCGACCGCTCGCACCGTGGCCGAGCAGGTCCAGCAGATCGCGATCGAGCACGCGTTTCCATTCTGGCTCGCCGTGTCGGCGATCTTGCAGGCGTGGGCGGCCTTCGATGAAGGCGGCGATCGCGTCGCGGCATTGCGGGACATGCGGCAAGGGCTCGACGACTGGTTCGCAACCGGCGCGAAAATCACCGCCCCGTACTATCTCACGCTGATTGCGGAGGCAGCCGCGGCGATGGGACAGTTCGACGAGGCTCGCGACGCGATCGATCGGGCGGTCGCGTCCGCCGAGCGCGATGTCGAATTGTGGTGGCAGGCAGAGCACTACCGCGTCTATGCGGACGTGCTGGCGAAGGAATGCGCGTCGCGAGGCGAGCCGGTGCATCCCGAAGCGGAGGCGTGGCTGCAGAAAGCCCTTGACGTGGCGCGCCGCCAGGCGGCGAGGTCGCTCGAGCTGCGCGCCCTGATGACGCTCGCGCGAATACGCACCTCCGAGGGAGGGGTCGACGACAGTCGCCGGCTGCTCAGCGAGACCTGCGCGTGGTTCACGGAAGGCGCCGACACGCGTGACTTGAAGACCGCGCGCGAGCTCCTGGACGAGGGAGGAGGAGCCAGTCGCTGAAGAC
>JACQTH010000239.1 GCA_016210935.1 Acidobacteriota bacterium
ACGCGGGGGCTCGCCGTCCCGGAACGCTTTTATGAGCTGACGACTTTGTCGAGACGCTCCTGCTGAATCTGTTCTTTGTGGGAACGCTGAAGGCCATGCCGGCGAAGCTCGTGTCGGACGATGGGCGGCACGTGTGATTTGGCCCGTGAGCCGGTTCGTGGTGTCCGTGGAGTCGGCCCAATCGCGTCGCGGTGCGCGCGCCGGGCGAGGAGCGGACCGTGGAGCTGTCGCCGGCGCAGCCGGTTCGTGTCGTGCTGCGCCTCGGCCGCGGATTCCCGTATCAAGGCACGCGCGTGTGGGCGGTTTCGATCTCGAGCGCAGCGGGCTTTGTCCCGATGTTCACGACCGGCGGCACGGACAATCGTTTTCTGGGCGTGCGCGTGACGCCGGAGCTGATGCCGTAGGGAAGGAGAAAGGAGAAAGGAGAAAGGAGAGAGGCGTAGCGACTATCGACAGAATCCCAGCAGGTGCCAGCCGAACCGGCGAACGAGAGCGCGCGGCAGGGCGTTGAACACTCCGACGAAGAGATTGTTGTAGATCGCGCCTTTCCAGCCTCCGTGCAGACGCGATCGGACCGGAAACCGTTCGAACACGATCCGAATATCCCGAAAGCCGGCGCCGGCGAGGAGTTGGTGGAACTGCCGGGGGCTGTACGTCCGCAGGACGGGCGCGTCTTCGTGCTCGAGCCCGACGCGCATGACTTTCGAGAGAACGTTGAGCCAGGACACCTTGTTGTAGACCTGGAAGATCGCCTCGCCGCCTGGTGCAAGCACGCGGCGGCATTCGGTGACTACTCGACGATCGTCGGCCGCGTACTGCACGACGCCGTGCGCGTACACGAGGTCGAACGTGGCATCGACAAACGGCAGGGCCTCGCCGTCCGCAACCTGAAAACTCCCATTCAACCGCTGTTGCCCGAAGTTCTGACGAGCGAGCGCAATCGCTGAGGGCGCCGTGTCGACACCGGTCGCGCGGGCTCCTCCTCTCGCGAACCGGGCAAGATCCGTCCCCGCGCCGCAACCGACCTCGAGGACCCGACGCCCGCGACATCGGTCGAATGGAAGAAGTCGCAGCAGGTGGTGGAGCTTCTCGAAGTGATACTCGTCGAGGTCGGCAAAGAAGCCGGGCGACCCGACCGGATGCTCCGTAATCTCGAGATCGTGAATGTGCGCGTCCCAGTACTGCCGGACCAGTCTCCGGCCGGCCGCGGACCGAGGCAAGCTGTCTCCCATCCCCGCGATCACCACATCACCAAATCACGAAATCACCAAATGTCGCCGCTCACATCTCACTCCGGCCATGCGACGACCTCGTAGAGCCAGATAGGTCCCTGCTGCCACAGCGGCGCCAGGAACTCGCGGTACGCCTCGAGTCGTTCGAGCAGCTTCTCTCGGCTTCTCGTGTCGTAGTGATGCAGATGGAACACGGCATACCGTACGCCGCGCGGCCTGAGCAGATTGAACGACTCGCGTGTGGGAAACGAGCTGATCGCGACGACCATGGCGCGAAAATCGGGAGGGATGTAGTCGCTGTAGCCGTTCACGAGCGGCTGCCAGTGATACGTGGACGTCAACATGTACCGGGCGTGGCGATAGAAATCGATCCGCTGCCAGTAGAACGGCAGCTCGACGACCGCGCCGCGCGGCAGGCGGGCGAGGATCCGGTACGCCTCGGCGGGCGGCGGAACCTGTCGAAAGGGAAGCGGCATCGCCACCAGTTCGGCGACGAGCAGGAGGAGCATCGCAGCAGAAAGCGGCGCCCGTGTCCGCGGAGGTCGTTCGAGCAGCCGGGCGATCGTCAGCGCCGCGAGCACGGCCAGCGCCAGCGTCACGACGATGCCCATCCGGGCCGGGGCTCGCAGCCACGCGAAGAGCGGAATCACTTCGTACAACACGGTATAGAGACCCGCTGTGGGGCCCAGCGAGCACCAGAAGGCGGCGGCCCCGAGCAGGACATAGAGCCACATGGTCTCGCGCGCGCGGTTGGCCCGTGCGTCGCGTGGAATCATGATGAACGCCGCCAGACCGAGAGCCAGCACGAGCACGCCGGGGAACAGCACGTCATTCCAGCCTCCGAGCAGCGGCAGCATCCATTTGTGCGCGTACGTCGAGGAGGCCAGATATGAGCGCCAGTCGGCGGAGTACGGCACGGCTTCCTCGAGCGTCCGCCCGAATCCGGTGGTGGAGCGAAGTGACTGGTACTGCGTGAAGATCGGCAGCATCAGAAGCGTGGCCAGCGTCGCGGCTCCCGCCAGGCCGGCGGCGTACTGCCAGTCGCGCCAGAGCCGACGGCTAATCGCGTAGAACACCACCGCAAGACTCACCGCGAGCCCGGCAAAGATGCCGTAGTACCCGCAAGCCAGCGCTTGACTCGCCAGCCCGGTGCCAAGCCACGCTGCGCGGCCCGCCGTGCGCTGCTCGACAAACCGATGCAGCATCAACAGGCTGAACGGCAGGCCAGCCGTCATGACCAGCTGGATGTGTGCCGTACGCGCATACATGAACGGGCAGAACGCGAAGGCAATGCCGGCAAAGGCCGCGGCGATCCGATTGCCGGTCAGGTGTCGCGCCAGCGCGTACATGCTGATGGCCGCGAGCACGAACGCCATAGCCATGGCGCTGTTGTGAGCCGCGATCGGGTTGCGCGTCAGCCAGTAGACGGGGACGGCGATGGCGCCCGCTGCGAGGTTGGCTTCCGAAAAGGCGAGCGTCCCGCGGGTGGGGTGAAAGATGTTCGCGTCGAAGAGCCGCGCGGGGCGCTCGATCAGCGCGCGGGCGACCCAGGCGACATTCCAGATGCTCACCTGTCCGTCACCGGTGTCGATACGGCCGACCTCGCCGAGTCGCGGGACCAGTGGATAGGTCAGGCAGACCGTGAGGGCGATCGCTGCCGCCGTGACCGCGGCGGGTTCCACGATGTTGTATCGCCGCATGCGAGCCAGTGAATCGTACTATTGTCATGACAGAATAGGGG
>JACQTH010000206.1 GCA_016210935.1 Acidobacteriota bacterium
GCACGGAGCTCGTCGAGCCCGGACCCTGGTAGTAGTCGCGAAGCTTGGTCCGCAGCTTGCCGATGTCGACCCGCACCGTCGGATCGAGCCGCGGATCGTAATCCTCGGGCTTTCCTAACGCCTCGATGCCGATCGTGTATTCCTTGACGGGCCCGGTGCTGTCCTCGATGGCCTTCTTCCCGAGATAGCAGAGAAGCGAATGGAGGCACGTACGCTCTCGTACGATGCCGCCGCGGAGCAGGGCGTCGAGTTCGCGCTGCTTCTCCTCTCGTGACGGCTCCTCTGCTCCCGCGCCTCTGGCTGGAGGCTTCGTCGTGCTCATTTCCAAACCAACGGGCCTCTGGGCGCAGAGGCTACACCCCCTCCCCAGAACTGGTCAACAAGTCCTATGGCCGGATCTCGTGTTCGGACCGGGGTCACCCCATCGACGACAGGCTTGGAACCGGTACGTTGACATCTGCTCGACAGGACGCATAGCGTGTCGGAGGAACCATGCACCTGCGGGTAACAGACGTTGTCGGTCGCGGCCTCATGGAAGGCTATCTCTCGGCCGAGGAGCTCGGGCGCATCGCGCAGGAAGGCCTGGCGCGGTTGCCGGTCGACGGGAAGCGCCTGCTCGTGCTAATCCCCGACGGCACCCGGACGATGCCGATGCCGTTCCTGTTCGCGACCATCGAGCAGGAGCTGGGATCGCGGGTCGCCACGCTCGACTACCTCGTGGCCCTCGGCACCCACACGCCCATGAGCGACGCGCAGCTGACCGCGCTGGTCGGGCAGGCGGTCGTGGACGGCCGCGCAGGCCAGCGACGGATCTTCAACCATCGCTGGGACGATCCCTCGACGTTCGTCCACCTTGGAACGATTCCGGCGGACGAGATCGAAGCGCTGACGCGCGGCCGGATGCGGCGGGACGTGCCGGTCGCGCTCAACCGGCTGGTGACGGAATACGACCACATCCTGATCTGCGGGCCCGTGTTCCCGCACGAGGTCGCGGGATTCTCGGGAGGCGCGAAGTACTTTTTCCCGGGCATCGCCGCTGCGGAGATCATCCATTTCACGCACTGGCTCGGAGCGCTCATCACGAGCTATGAGACGATCGGCACGGCCGAGACGCCGGTTCGGGCCGTCATCGATCGCGCCGCGAGCCTGCTGGACACGCCCACGTCGCTGCTTGCGGTGGTGGTCACGCATGAGGGGGTGGCCGGGATGTTCCATGGCGACACCAAGGCCGCGTGGCGTCACGCCGCCGCCCTTTCAGCCAGACGACACATCGTCTGGGTCGACCAGCCATACGAGCGCGTGCTCGCGGTGATGCCGTCGATGTACCTCGATCTCTGGACGGCCGCCAAAGGCATGTACAAAACCGAGCCGGTCGTCGCAGATGGAGGAGAGGTCGTCATTTACGCTCCGCACGTCAGGGAAGTCAGCTACGTGCACGGGCGACTGATCGACGAGATCGGGTATCACTGCCGCGATTACTTCGTCGGCCAGTGGGGTCGCTTCCGCGACTATCCCGGCGGCATCCTCGCCCATTCCACGCACGTGAAGGGACTCGGGACCTTTGACGTGGCCTCGGGCGTGGAGGCGCCGCGGATCCGCGTGACGCTCGCCACGGGAATCCCACGTGACCGGTGCGACCGCATCAATCTCGGGTATGCCGATCCGGCGACCGTCGATAGCGCGACATGGCAGGCACACGATTGCTGGCTGGTTGTGCCGCGTGCGGGCGAGTTGTTGTACCGAATCGGCCGGCCGCCCGATCAGGCCATCGAACATTTCGGGGCCTGAACGAAGAACGTAAAACGTAGATTTGCTGTCCATCCTCGTCGACGAGAACGTCCCCTACGCGCTCGAATGTTTTGGTCGTCTTGGCCGCGTGCGCGTCCTCCCCGGCCGGCGCATCGGGGCCGCCGATCTGAAAGACGTCGATGTCTTGATTGTCCGGTCCGTCACCCGCGTGAACGAATCGCTGCTGGGTGGAACGCCGGTCAGATTCGTCGGGACCGCGACGATTGGGTGCGATCACATCGACGTGGACTATCTCCAGCCTCGCGGGATCGCCGTTGCGAGCGCGCCGGGATCCAACGCGAACTCGGTGGCCGAGTACATCGTCGCCGCGCTGCTGCGATCGGCTCATGCGCGAGGCAACCCGCTCGAGGGCTCGACCATCGCTGTCATTGGCGTCGGGAATGTCGGGACGCGCGTGGTCGAGATGGCGCAAGCGCTGGGCATACGGTGCGTGCTGAACGACCCACCCCGCCACCGTGCGACCGCCGATCCGGCTTTTGTGGCGCTTGACGAGGCCCTTCCGGGAGCCGAGTACGTGACGCTCCACGTCCCGCTGGAACGTCGCGGTCCTGATGCCACGGAGAAGATGGCCGGCCGGTCGTTCTTCGAGCGGATGCGTCCGGGCGCGGTGTTCCTGAACACGTCGCGCGGCGAAGTCGTCGACGAGGATGCGCTGGCGGCCGCGATCGACTCGGGCCACGTGTCGCACGCGATGCTCGACGTCTGGCAGCACGAACCGCACATCGACCCGCAGATGGTCAGGCGTGCGTTTCTCGCCACGCCGCACATCGCCGGCTATTCGTTCGACGGCAAGGTCACGGCGACGGTCATGCTGTTCCAGGCGCTGTGCCGGTGGCTGAATCGGCCGGCGGACATCGACCTGTCGGCCGTCCTTCCCCCGCCGTCCGTGCCGCGGCTCGACCTGACAGACCGGCACGGCGCTGATGAAGATCTGCTGCGGGCGGCGGTGTCGGCCGTCTACGACATCGGAGAAGACGATCGCGCGCTGCGCCAGGCCATGGCGCAGCCGGATGGCGGCCTCCGGTTCGATCTCCTGCGGAAGGAGTACAAGGCGCGCCACGAGTTCCACCACACGACCGTCACCCTGCCCAAAGACCGGCCGTCAGTTACCCGCAAGGCCGCGCGCCTTGGTTTTCGTGTACAAACGCCATAAGCTGGCCGACACGAAGAAGGCAGAAATGCAAACCGCAGAGCCCGCAGGCGGAAGTGCCGATATCGGCCTCATCGGCCTCGCCGTGATGGGGCAGAACATCGTCTTGAACATGAACGATCACGGCTACACCGTCGCCGTGTTCAACCGGACGGTCTCGAAGGTCGACGAATTCCTCGCGCGAGAGGCGAAGGGTACCAAGGTCGTCGGGACGCGCTCGATTCAGGAATTCTGCGCGGCCCTGAAGAAGCCGCGGCGCGTCATGCTGCTCGTCAAGGCCGGTCAGGCGATCGACGAATTCATCGACGCGCTGCTGCCCTACCTGGAGCGGGGCGATATCGTCATCGACGGCGGCAACTCGCATTTTCCCGACACGATCCGTCGAACGCGATATCTCGAATCAAAAGGCCTGCTTTACATCGGCACGGGCGTTTCGGGTGGGGAAGAGGGCGCGCGCCGCGGGCCGTCGATCATGCCGGGCGGATCCGCCGCGGCGTGGCCGCATGTGAAGGAGATCTTTCAGGCCATCGCCGCCAAGACGCCGGACGGCGAGCCCTGCTGCGACTGGGTGGGGGAAGACGGCGCCGGTCATTACGTCAAGATGGTTCACAACGGGATCGAGTACGGCGACATGCAGCTCATCGCGGAGGCCTACCACCTGATGAAAGAAGGGCTCGGCCTCTCGAATCGGGAGATGCACGAGGTCTTCGCGCGATGGAACGAGGGGGATCTGGATTCCTACCTGATCGAGATCACGCGTGACATCCTCGACACCAAAGACGAGGAGGGCCGGTACGTTCTCGACGTCATCCTCGACACGGCAGGTCAGAAAGGCACCGGCAAATGGACGGGCGTCTCTGCGCTGGAGCTGGGCGTGCCGATGACGCTGGTGACCGAAGCGGTCTTCTCGCGCTGCGTCTCCGCTCTCAAGAACGAACGCGTGACGGCGTCGCAGATCCTCAAGGGGCC
>JACQTH010000222.1 GCA_016210935.1 Acidobacteriota bacterium
CAAGTCGCTCAGTCTGTCGATGTGGCGCTTGGGGATGATCAGCAGGTGAAGGGGAGCCTGGGGGTTGATGTCCTTGATCGCCACCATCCGATCGTCCTCGTAGACAATCGAGGAGGGGATTTCACGCGCGATGATGCGGCAGAAGAGGCAGTCGGGCATGGGGAGATTCTAACGGCGATCGGGATTCGGGATTCGGGGTTCTGGAACCTGTGGAAAACTCCTGGCGCAAGCGAGTTTTCCACAAGGTTCGGGATTCGGAAGTTTTCGCCGATATCGACGGTCTTCAACGAATCCCGAGTCCCGAATCCCAAATCCCGTGACGATCAGGTCTTCAGAACAGCCACTCTCGGAATCTTCTGAAGATCCGGCACGATGCGGGCGAGGCGAAGCCGGTCTAGAACGCTGCTCAGCTGTCTCACGGCCGCTTCCTGACCGAACCCGAATTCGAACAGGAGAAAGCCGCTCGGAATCTTCGCGTTGGCGTCCTGAAGCAATCGCCGTATGGCTTCCAGTCCGTCGGGGCCCGCAAACAAGGCCGACGCCGGTTCGTATTCGCGGACCTCGGACGGAAGGGTGTCGCGTTCCTTCAGCGGCACGTACGGGGGATTCGATACGACGAGCGTCAATCCGGCAAGATCCGGGAGCCCGTCTGTCTCGATGAACTGGATGCGTCCCTCGACCGCATGTCGCCTCGCATTCCGGCGGGCGACCTCAAGCGCAGCAGCGGACACGTCGGTCGCAAGAAACTTCGCGTGTGGAAGCTCACGGGCCAGCGAGACGACGATGCACCCGCTGCCGGTGCCTGCGTCGACAATCTGAAGGTCGGAGGCGGGATCACCCATGAGACGAGCACAGACGATCGCCTGCTCGACCAGGAGCTCGGTTTCGGGGCGCGGAGTCAGCACAGCCGGCGTGACCTCGAATTCCAGATTCCAGAATTCGCGGTGTCCCAGAATGTACGCCATCGGCTCGCGCCGCTCGCGGCGCCGGACAAGCGCCTCGAACGGTTCGGCGAACCCGGCAGGAGCGGGAGCGTGCCGTGCGATCAGGAGTTGGGCGCGCGTCCACCCGAGCACCTGGCGCACGAGGAGTTCCGCATCGAGTGCGGCCTCACCGGCGTCGATACCGGCCCGAGCGAGGCGCTCCTTCGCGGAGTTGATGTGGTGGTGGAAGGTCACGAAGCAGTGAGCAGTGGGCAGTGAGCAGTGGGCGGTGGCATTCGTTGGAACGGGCCGCGCGGCGGCGCGGCCCCACAACAACAAGGCGCTGCCAACTGCCTGCTGCCCACTGCCAACTCTCAGCGTAACTGTTTACCGGGTCTCTACCGCTGACCGGTAAACAGTTACTAGCAAAGGACTTGCGGCCGTGACCTCGCCCCGGCCAGCCGACGCGTCAAGAACACAGTCCGTTCGCAAGTCCTTACCTCTCAGCTTACCGAAGTGGCTTCCTTCAGTTTTTCCGCCTGATAGTGCGTCGACAACTGATCGATCATTTCCGCGAGGTCGCCGTTCAGCACTTCGGTGAGCTGATGCATGCTGAAATTGATCCGATGATCGGTGATCCGGTTTTGCGGAAAGTTGTATGTGCGGATCTTCTCCGATCGATCGCCGGTGCCGACCTGGCTGCGCCGATCGCGGGCGATGGCTTCCTGCTGCTTGCGCATCTCCATCTCGTAGAGGCGCGAGCGCAGCACCTTCATCGCCTTTGCTTTGTTTTTGACCTGTGACTTTTCATCCTGCTGGCTGACGACGATGCCCGTCGGGATGTGCGTCAACCGGACGGCCGAGTAGGTGGTGTTGACGCTCTGCCCGCCTGGACCGCTGGAGCAGAAGGTGTCGACGCGCAGATCCTTGGGATCGATCTGGATGTCGACCTCCTCGGCTTCAGGCAGGACTGCGACGGTGGCCGTCGAGGTATGAATCCGTCCGCTGGCCTCGGTCTGGGGGACGCGCTGGACCCGGTGCACGCCGCTCTCGTATTTCAGGCGGCTGTACACCTTGCGGCCTTCGATGAGCGCGATGACTTCCTTCAGGCCGCCGACGCCGGTCTCGTTGCTGGACATCACGTCGATCTTCCAGCCCTGGCGCTCCGCGTACCGGCTGTACATCCGGAACAGTTCTGACGCGAAAAGGGCCGCCTCCTCTCCGCCGGTGCCGGCGCGGATCTCGAGCATGACGTTCTTCTCGTCGTTGGGATCCTTCGGCACCAGCAGCTGCTTGAGATCCGCGAGGCAGGCGGCCTCGCGGCGCTCGAGGGCCTTCAGCTCCTCTTCGGCGAGCGCCCGCATCTCGGGGTCGGCGCCGCGCGCCAGCTCGCGGGTTTCCACCAGCTCGCCGAGCACCGACTTGTACTCGCGGAACTTCTCCACAATCGGCTCGAGCTCCGACAGCGCCTTGGCGTGCGTCCGGTAGGCGGACACGTCGGCCTGAACGGCGGGGTCGCCCAGTAGTGTCAGGAGTTCTTCGTAGCGACGCTCGAGAGCAGTAAGTTTGTCGAGCATGACAAAAACTTATGAATTTGCGAATTGGTGAATTGGTGAAGTGAAAGGCTTCACCATTCTCTGGTTCACCAATTCACCAATTCACCAAC
This sequence comes from Acidobacteriota bacterium, assembly GCA_016210935.1. Lineage (GTDB taxonomy): Bacteria > Acidobacteriota > Vicinamibacteria > Vicinamibacterales > JACQTH01 > JACQTH01. Next base: position 2,590 of record JACQTH010000222.1, read on the forward strand.
TTCCTCCTGATACCGGCGGCAAAAACGCGACCTCGTCGCCATCGCGCACCGCCGTTTCCATTTTCGCGTAGTCCGCGTTCACCGCGCTCGAGATCGACGATCGGTAGGACGCCAGCTCCGGGAACTCCGTGGCCAGCGCGTCCCACACCATCGCGACGGTGGCGCCGTCCGGCACCTCGCGGACGAGCTCGCCTGATCCCGTGATGTCCCGCAGCCGGGCGAACAACCGCAGGGTCACGCGCATGCGCGGCGAAACGCCTCCAGCCTGGCGCCCTCGTCGCGGGGATCGGCGGTGGCGCCTTCGATCCAGATCTCGCCGCCCTCGAACGCCTCGCGCTTCCAGATCGGCGCGATCTGCTTGACGCGCTCGATCGCGTACCGGCTGGCTGCGAACGCCTCGGCACGATGGGCCGACAGCGCGGCGATCCCAACGCTGATCTCTCCGATCTCCAGTCGGCCAAGCCGATGGTAGATCGCCAGCACGACGCCCGGCCATTTCTCGGCCGCTTCGCTCGCGATGAGCTCGAAGGACTTGACGGCCAGCGGCTCGTACGCCTCGTACTCCAGATGAGTCACCCGTCGTCCGAGGTTCTCCGCCCGCACCGCTCCCAGAAAAAGAGCCACCGCGCCGTGCGCCACACCGCGAGCGGCCGCCTCGGCCGTAACCAGATCAGTCAGGCGCGTGGCGCTTATCGCTTCACGTGCGATCGCCAGCCCTGCAAGCGTCATGTCGAATCGTCGTCCCGGCCACAGCCGGGCGCAAGACTAAAGTCTTGCGCTACCACCAAGTCTTCGTCGCGCATCGCTAGCCGTGCTTGCGCGACCAGAATGTGTACGAAACAGTCACATTCTGGTGACCAAGCACGGCTAGCCCCCGCGTAGCTTGGCTATTGAATATATTTTCGTGTTGTATTGCGATGCGTCGCTGGTCGGTTTGAGGGGGCGCTTCGCTAGTCGCCGAGGAGTTCTGTATGAACC
>JACQTH010000212.1 GCA_016210935.1 Acidobacteriota bacterium
CTGCGCCAGATCGGTGGCCGTGATCCGCAAAGGGTCACCTTGAGCCGGTACGTCCTCGAACCTCTTGCGAGTCCTCGTGTCGGCATCTGAATTGTCGCTGGTTGTCGTCGTTGGGACGCATAACGCCCGCGCTGAGCCGCGGCGCCGACGCTTCTCAGCGGCGCCGACGGCTCCAGCGCGATGTTAGACCGACATCTCCCAATTCTTCCAAGCGAATCCCACGACCCTGTTCCAGAGCCATCCGGGATGCGGCGATTCGCCGTATGAACTCTGGGTGATGTTCGAGCCGATAGTCGAACCAGTCGTCATCCGACTCGAAGCCGATGATCACGCCGGCGGGGCGGCCGTGGCGGGTGATGACGATTTCTTGGTCGGCCGCGAGCCGCAAATACTTCGACAAGTCGTCTTTAACCTTCGCCAGCGCCACCGCCCGCACCCGGCGTGCCTTCCTGGTCGAGCCAGGCTTGGGCCTCTTGTTTGTCGATGATCGCGAGAACTTCGACTGCGCTCTCGGTAACGTCATAAAACACCCTAATGTCCTTGACTCGAAGACGATACTGCGGCTGACTCAGACCACGCAGCCGCTTGATGCGACTCTTGCTCGTCTTGGTTGGCTCGAATCGGAGGTGGCGCTCAAGGGCATCCCGAACCTCGCCGCGGATACGTGCCGGGAGGGCCTGAAGAGCTTTGCTGGCGTCAGGCGCCAACACGATCTCGAACCTCATTCTGGCTAGATTATAGCCAGATTAGCGATCTGTGCAAAGTCCGTCTTGGTTCGGGCCAACGTGGTATGGGTGTACGGCGCCATTTGCTGGCGCTCGGCTGCGCTCGATCTGAGCGCCTGCTCCTAGCAACACGTTCGGGTGGGGCCATTCTACTGGCGCTGTTGGCAGCGTCAACAGCCGTTCGAGCAGTCATTTCGACAGGCAGACGCGCACTCCGCTCCCTGAATTGGCGCCGGCGTCATAGAGCCGAGATTCCCTGGATAGGCCGCTGGCGCCATTGCAGGTTCAAGCACGTTTTCAACGGCCCGAGCAGGTTTACTCCTGTGGCCTGCTGCAACTTCGAGGCGTCGCCGCAGATTCTTGCGAACATCGGCGAGTGCGCTAAGATGCGCTTCCGGACGACGGGGCATGCTCGGTCGGTTGCGACCTTGACGCGCTTGCTGGCTGGCCGTCCGCCTTCCGCCTGAAGGCGGAAGCCACGAAGAAGGGCCGCTCAGGCCCTCCGCCTCAAGGCGGAAGGCACGAAGAAGAACGGCTCGGCGTCCGCTGGACCGCTATACGGCGCCTTATGAGAGTTTTGTTCTCGTTGTGACGCGCCGTATAGCGGTCCTAGAGGACGGAGGTCATCGTGGGACGCATTGGAATGGGGATCGTCGGCGCCGGCTTCGTTGGCCCACACCATGTCGACGCCGTCCGCCGCCTGGGCTATGTCGATATCGTCGCTGTCGCAGGCAGCAGCGAGGAATCGGCCCGGCAGAAGGCGGAGCAGCTTGGCGCCCGCAAGGCGTACGGCGACTTCAAAGCGCTCGTCGCTGATCCCGACGTCCACGTCGTGCACGTCGCGACGCCGAACTATCTCCACTATGCGGTCACTTCCGAAGCGCTCGCGAACGGGAAGCACGTCATCTCGGACAAGCCGCTGGCCGCGACCGCCGCGGAATCGAAACGACTGGTCGAACAGCTGAAAGACTCGGGGCTCGTTGGCGCGGTCACCTTCAACTACCGCGGCAACCCGCTCGTCCAACAGGCGCGTCACGCCGTCGCGAGCGGACTGATCGGCACGCCCACGTTTCTTCACGGCTACTACCTGCAGGATTGGCTCCTGTACGAGACCGATTACTCATGGCGGCTCGAGCCGGAAAAGGGCGGCGCCTCGTCGGCGCTGGGCGATATCGGATCGCACTGGTGCGATCTCGCCCAGCACGTCAGCGGCCTGCGCATCACGCACGTGCTCGGCGACCTGACGACGGTGATTCCGCGCAGGAAGAAGCCTCGCGGCTCGCGCGAGGCCTTTCAGACCGCCGCTGACGCCGATCGCGGGGACACCGTCGACATTCGCGTCGAAGATCTCGCGTCGGTGCTGGTGAGATTCGACAACGGAGCCAGGGGCAGCTTTTCCGTCGGACAGGTGTGTGCCGGCCACAAGAATGACCTCGTCTTGGAGGTCTGCGGCTCGAAGGCCTCGATCCGCTGGCGCCAGGAACATCAGAACGAGCTCTGGATCGGCCATCGCGAAAAGGCAAACGAGATCCTGCAAAAAGATCCATCTCTTCTGGATCCCGCGGTTCGCGGATATGCCCACCTGCCCGGTGGCCACCAGGAAGCCTGGGCGGATGCCTTCTGCAATCTGATGCGGGATATCTACGGATTCATTGCCTCAGGACAGAAAGCGGACGCTGCCCATCCCCCGGCGTTTGCGACGTTCGAGGATGGCTATCGCGCCAACTGCACTGTCGAGGCGATTCTCGAGAGCGCCAGACGCGGTGGCGTGTGGACCGCGGTGGCCTGTTGAGAGGGCGCCGATGACGAAACCATTCGTCCCGCAATTGATGAAGATCGGCGTGCTGACGGCGGCCCTTCAGGAGTTGACGCCCCGGGACAAGCGCGATCGCGATCCCGATCTGGCCATCGAGGAGTGGCTCGCCTTCGCGCGTGAGCTCGGAGCCGACTACGTCCAGTTGTCGGCGGCACTGCATCCGAGCGAAGCCGACGTCCCGCCCGAGGCGATGCTCGACCCGGTGGCCAACACGTTGGACCTTCGACAACCGTTCGACAAGGCACGCGCGCGCCGTGTCGAAGCAGCCATCGCTGCGACAGGGATTCGAATCTCCGACGTCGGATACTTCGACAACCTGTTGCACCACGATCCGCCGGTGCGCAAGAAGAAGCATGACTTCATGCTGCGCGTCTTCGACGCGGCCGTCCTGCTCGGCGTCGAGGCCGTCTGCGGCTTCGTCGGCCGGAACCAGACGCGCTCTATGGACCAGAACCTGCTGGATTTCGAAGAGCAGTTCGTCCCGCTGCTGAGTGCGGCGAAGCAGCGAGGCCTCGTCTATCGGGTCGAACAGTGCCCGATGCCCGGTTGGACGACCGCCGACAACTGGCACAACAACATCGCCTATACGCCGGGGACCTGGATCGCGCTCCATCGCCTCTGCGAGAAGCACGGCGTGGGCGAGCAGTTTCGCATTCACTACGATCCCTCTCACGCGATCTTGATGGGGCAGGACACGCGTTCGATCTTCCAGTATCTGAACGACGAGGGGTACGCGTTCTTGATTGGCGGCTTCCACGTCAAAGGACAGGTCATCGACGCGAGAGGCGTGGCGGCGTGGGGCTACGGCGGGCAGACGCTGCAGCGAGGCGACTGGGTGAACGGACAACCCTCACTCGTGCCTGCAGACCAACTGAATGCGTGGAAGAAGCAGGTCGTGCTCTGCGAGCACGAGTTGCCGGGCACGGCGCGTCACGATCCGCTCGCCTATCTCCAGAACCGCACGGTCGATTGGCTCGACCACCAGTTGGCCGCCCGCGAGCTCCTGCCGCTGGATGTCGCCAACACGCATCTGGTGGTCGAGCACGAGTACCCCAAGGCCCGTATTCAGGATCGGGAGCGCCTGAAGCCGATTCTGCAGGCCTCGATCGCGTTCGTCCGGCATATCGACGAGGCCGCCGCGTCGATGTACGCGCTGCAGCACGAGGTGCTCCCGTCGCAGGGGATTCCGGTTCAGGGCATCGGCCGGCAACCGTACCGCGCGTGACGCATCATGGGACGCCGCGGCATCACGCGACGCGAATTCCAGAAACGGGCTCTCGTTGTCCCGCTCGGCGCGGCATTCGACTTCGATCAGGCGAGGGGGTCGACGGATGCGCAGGCCCTCGACTCGCCGGCGCTCCCTCGGAACAGGTCGGCTCAGTCGACCCCTGACACTCCGCTCCAGATTGTCGACGACCTGCCGGCCGGCATCACACGAACCTGGATCGGTCCAAGCTTCTGGGCTAATCGACTTCAGGACTGGCGGCTGCACGACGGGCGCATCGAATGCCTGACAGGTGCGGCGGGTGATGAGGTCCGGACCGTCGCGGTCCTGACGCGCGAGATCGTCGCCGGCGCCGAATCGGCGCACGTGAGCGTGCGCACGGGCCTTCTCGAGGATGCGGGCGGCGGGGGATTCTGCGGCTTC
>JACQTH010000234.1 GCA_016210935.1 Acidobacteriota bacterium
CGAATCAAGCCGCTGGCCGAGGAAGCGATCAAAGCCGTCGAGGCGGGACGCACGCGTATCGTCCCCGAGAACTGGTCGAAGACGTATTTCGAGTGGATGCTGAACATTCACGACTGGTGCATCTCGCGGCAGTTGTGGTGGGGGCACCGGATTCCGGCCTGGTACTGCGATGCGTGCGGTCGGACCATCGTGGCTGAGGAGACGCCCGGGCGATGTTCCTGCGGTGGCCCGCTGCGTCAGGACACGGACGTACTGGACACGTGGTTCAGTTCGGGGCTGTGGCCGTTCAGCACGATGGGGTGGCCGGAACCGACCGACGATCTGTCGCGGTACTACCCGACCGACCTGCTCATCACCGGGTTCGACATCATCTTCTTCTGGGTCGCGCGCATGATGATGCTCGGACTCCGGTTCATGCACGACGTGCCGTTCAAGACCGTGTACATTTCCGGCCTCGTGCGCGATGCGCAAGGACAGAAGATGAGCAAGTCGAAGGGAAATGTGGTCGATCCGCTCCTCGTGATGGACGAGATCGGAGCCGACGCGTTTCGGTTCGCGCTGGCGGGTCTCGCCTCGCCGGGGATGGATATCGCGCTGTCGGAGGGGCGCCTGCGCGGATCGCGGCTCTTCATCAACAAGATCTGGAACGCGTCCCGATTCCTGCTGATGAACCTGGAAGGCGGTGCCGGGAACCGCCGCCTGCCGCCGCTGGAGACCCTCGATCTCATTCACCGATGGATTCTCGATCGGGTCTCTCACGTTGCGGGCGAGATCGAGGGGTTGCTGTCCGATTTCCGGTTCGATCAGGCGGCAGAGCGGCTGTATCAATTCGTCTGGCACGAGTACGCCGACTGGTATGTCGAGATGGTCAAATCGCACTTGCAGGCCGGCGGACCGCAGAAAGAGGCCGCCATCGCCGTGATCCTCGAGGTGCACGACCGGACCCTGCGGCTGCTGCATCCGTTCACGCCGTTCATCACGGAGGAGATCTGGCAGCGGCTTCCGAAGGCGGCCGACGCGGGACGGACTGCCGATGGCGCTGCGCAGACCATCGCGCTGGCGAGCCTCCCTTCGGTCGAACCGTCGTGGCATGACGCCGACGCCGTCGCGCGGATGGATCTGATCAAGGCGGTCACGACCACCATCAGGACGGCTCGCGCGGAGCGCGGCGTGCCGCCGTCTCGCAAGGTGTCGGCCTTTATCACGGGGGCGGAGACGGCGAGTCGCCAAATCCTGTCGGCGACGGCCGGGTATGTGAAGCGGCTCGCGAATCTCGAGGTGCTCGAATTCGGGGATGACATGCCGCGGAGTCCGGACACCGTGCGCCGGGTGGTTCGCGAGATGCAGATCCACATTCCGCTCGCCGGGATCGTCGATCGCGAGGCGGAGCGGAAGCGACTCGAGAAGGACGTCGCCGGCAAGCAGCGCCAGCGCCGGTCGCTCGAATCGCAGCTCGCGAATCCCGACTTCCTGCAGCGCGCCGACCCGGATGTCGTCAGCGAAAAGCGCGCGTTGATGGAGAGCCTCTCGGGCGATCTCCAGCGGCTTGAGGACATCCTGCAGGAGCTGAGGGGGTGAAGCCAAGCGCCGGGTCAGATCGACGAGAGAGGCTGGTCGAGCCGTTACGGCTCGAGGAGTACCAGGACATCGTGCGGCGCGCGATCGCGGAGGATGTGGGACGGGGTGATCTGACGAGCGAAGCGACCGTCCGGCCCGGACAGCAGGCGATCGGAACCTTCGTTGGGAAGTCGGGGTGCGTGGTGGCGGGTCTCGCCGTCGCGCAGGAAGTCTTCACACAGCTCGATCCCGCGTGCAAGTTCGACATCCTGATTGAAGACGGAGCGTGGTGCGCTCCAGGGAACACGATCGCCAGCGTTCGCGGGCCGGCGCGCGCCCTGCTGACTGCGGAGCGCACCGCCTTGAACTTCCTGCAGCGGTTGTGCGGGATTGCGACGCTCGCACGCCGGTTCAGCGAGGCCGCCGCCGGCCGTATCACCGTGCTCGACACGCGCAAGACGACGCCGACGCTGCGCGCGCTGGAGAAGTACGCCGTCAGGACCGGCGGGGCACGGAATCATCGCCTGCGCCTGGACGCTGGCATCCTGATCAAGGAAAACCACGCGCGGCTGGCGGGCGGGATCGCCGCGGCTCTGGCGCGACTGCGTGAAGCCAGGCCGGACATCTTCCGCCGCGCATCCGCGCACTCGACGGAATTCGACCCCGATCGCGTCGAACGGGTTAAGGCGGAAGCCACGACTCCGGCGGAAGCCACGAATCAGATGGCGGCCGCGAGTTCCCCCTCCTTCGTGGCTTCCGGCTTTAGCCGGAAGGAAGACTCGACCTATGCAGGCATCTTGATCGAGGTCGAGGCTCAGTCGCTCGCGGAGGTCGACGAGGCCTTGACAGCCGGGGCCCGGCGGATACTGATCGACAACCTGTCGATCGACGAGATTCGCGAAGCGGTTCGTCGAACCCGCGGGCGTGCCGCCGTGGAAATTTCGGGCGGGGTCACGCTCGATCGGATGCCAGCGCTGGCCGCGACCGGCGCCGAGTACGTGTCGGTAGGCGCGTTGACACATTCAGCTCCGGCCGCGGACCTCAGTTTTGAGATCGAGCCTTTCTAACATGCCTTGGGCCCGTGCGGTGGACGTTCCCGTGGATATTCAGGTGGCCCTGGCTGCGGCCGCCCATCGGCTCGGCCCGCTCGGCGCCACCCTCTTCTACTACCCATCGGTCGGATCGACGAACGACATCGCCATGCGGCTCGCGATGGCCGGCGCCGACGAGGGGACCACCGTCATCGCTGAAGCGCAGGAGGCGGGGCGAGGCCGTCGGGGCCGCACGTGGCACTCACCGCCCGGTTCGGGCGTATACGTGTCCGTCGTGTTGCGCCCTCGCCGGTTTGCGCCGCAGGTCACGCTGGCGGCGGGCGTGGCCCTGGCCGAGGGCGTGTCGTACGCCACCGGGCTTCTTCCACAGCTCAAGTGGCCGAACGATTTGATGATTGGACGGCGAAAGATTGGGGGCATTCTGGCTGAGTCACAAACGCCGGAAACCCTCGTCCTGGGCTACGGCATCAATCTCCGTTCGGCGGTGTATCCGAACGATCTCGCCGGTCGTGTGACCTCCTTGGAGGCGGAGTTGGGGAAGCCGGTCGATCGCGGCCTGGTGGTCGCCTGGACGCTGGCGTTTCTGGCCACGCGATACGGAGAGCTGCAGCAGGGACACTGGGACGCGATTCTGGAGCGCTGGCGCGATTTGGCGCCAGGCAGCCGCAATGGCGTGGTGGAATGGCGTGACGGGAACGTGGTTCATCGCGGTACCACGCACGGGGTCGACGACAGCGGCCGACTGATCGTGCAATCCGGGGACGCGCTGCATCATCTCGTTGCGGGGGAGATTCGCTGGCTGTGAGAGCGCTGGCATCTCGCTCCACGTGCCGGTCGGCCGCGCGGATCGAGACGCCAGCGCTAACGGTTAGACTTTAGACTTCCGACTTCTGACTCGAAGATGCTGCTTGCCATCGACATCGGGAATACGAACATCGTGCTCGGAGTTTTTCACGGCGCTGATCTGCTGCAAAGCTGGAGGCTCACGACGCTCCGCGAGCGGACGGCCGACGAGCTGGGACTGGTGATTCTGCAGCTGTTCGACCACCACAACATCCGGGCCGACGGCATTCTGGGAGTCATCATCGCGTCGGTCGTCCCGCCGCTGACGGGAACCATGGCGGAAATGGCGGAGCGCTACATTCATCGCCAGCCGCTGCTCGTCGAGCCCGGCACGAAGATCGGCATGGATGTGCTGTACGAGAACCCGTCCGACGTGGGCGCCGATCGGTTGGTGAACGGCGTCGCCGCCTACGAGCGATATGGACGATCCCGGCTCGAGCCGGTAATCGTTGTCGATTTCGGCACGGCGACGACCTTCGACGTCATCACCGCTCAGGGCGAATACCTCGGTGGCGCGATTTGTCCGGGCGTCCAGATCTCGGCGGATGCGCTGTTCCAGCGTGCGGCGCGGCTGCCGCGCATCGACGTGCGCAAGCCGGCACAAGTGATCGGACGCACCACCGTCGGCTCGATGCAGGCGGGCCTGTTTTACGGGTACGTCGGCATGGTCGAAGGGCTCGTGCATCGCCTCAGACGTGAGCTGACGGCCCCGGCGGTGACGGTGGCGACCGGCGGCCTGGCGGGCGTCATCGCCCCCGAGACCACCGTCATCGATCATGTGGATCCCGATCTGACCCTCCATGGTATGCGACTGGTGTGGGAGAGAAACCGCTGACCGATCTCGGCGCCGACCCGGATGCCTACTGCCGGGCCATCGAAACCTATCTCTGCCGCCGGAACAACGGCCAGCTGATTCGGATCGTCGGGCCGGCGTTCGACCTGGTTCGCGGCTGGGCAGAGAGCGCCATCCCCTTGAGCGTCGTGTTCCGCGGAATCGATCACCGGATCGAGCGGCTCGAGTCGGCCGACCGGCGTAATCGCCGGCGGCGTCCCGTTCGGATCGAGTTCTGCGAGGACGACGTCCTGGAGGTCTTCGGCGAGTGGCGCCGCGCGGTGGGAGTGGGAATCGATCGCGGCTCGGCGAACGCTCCGTCGACTGGCGCCGAATCCAAGGACGCGCAACCTCGCGAATCGCTGACGGCGCACTTGCGCCGCGCGCTGGCGCGCCTGGGGCCGCTCAGAGAGGCGTCAGGAACGACCGCTGCGGATCAGGAGTTCCTGGACGCGCTGGTTTGTGAGCTCGAGGGCATACTGGTGGGCGCGCGATCGCTGCGAGGCGAGCGCAGGAGCGCCGCGCTCGATCGACTCATCGAGCTCGACCGCGAGCTCGGCGAGTGGGTGAGACGGCGATCCCCGCCGGATGTCCTGACGGAGGTGGGCGCGGACGCCGACCGCGAGCTCGCGCCGTTTCGCGATCGGATGCCGGAGGAGGCGTACGCGCGATCGGTCGAAGCCTGCCGCATCCGGTTGTTGCGTGAGCGATCAGGGATCCCGCGTTTAGTCCTCGACTGAAAGTTCCGTAGTGCCAATGAAAGTTTCGTAGTGCCCGGCTTTAGCCGGGCTGGAGCCCGGCACTACGAGTCAGATGCTCGGACAAGGTTCGGAATTCACCGCCACCATCGACAAGCCGGTTGCCGGCGGGCGCATGCTCGCCCGCCACGAGGGACAGGTGGTCCTCGTGTCGGGTGTGATTCCCGGTGAACAAGTCAGGGCGCGCGTGACCGCCGTCGGGCGGGGCGTCGCGTACGCAGCGCCGCTGGAGATCATCGAGCCGCACGCCGGGCGGCGTATGCCGCTCGAGACCGAGACGTGGCTGTACGGGCCATGCGGCGGCAACGTGTACCAGCACATCGACTACGAGCTCCAACTGTCCCTCAAGAAGTCGATCGTGCTGGATGCCTTCGCGCGGATCGGCCGTTTGGAGGTGAGCGGGCTCGCCACCCAGATCGTCGGATCGCCCGAGCAGGGATATCGGATGCGAGCGCGCCTTCATCTGCGTCGCGGCCGACTCGGATTCTTTCGCGAGGGGACACACCGTTTGTGCGATTACGCGTCGACAGGGCAGTTGCTGCCCCGGTCGTGTGAAGTGGTCGCGGGCGTGCAGGCCGCGGTGGGCGCGAGAGGGTCGAACCTTGAAGGCGAAATCGAGCTGACGGAGAACGTGCCGGCGTCGGAACGTGTGCTGCACTGCAGCCTCAATCGAAAATTGTCGCTGCGCGAGCTGCAGGCCGTCACCGCGGTCGAGGGCCTGACCGGATTGACGGCGTCGGTGGCGGGCGTTCGTGGCGCCGGCGTCGTGGTCGGGAACCCGCATGTGCATGATGACATCGTGGTGGACGGCACCGAGACCGTCCGACTCCGTCGTCATGTCCGGTCGTTCTTTCAGGGGAATCGATTTCTGTTGAATCGGCTCGTTGCCGAAGTCGTGGGGTGCGTTCCTGACGGACCGGTGATCGATCTGTACGCGGGAGTCGGATTATTCGGCGTACCGCTCGCGGCAGCCGGCAGGGGACCGGTGGAGGCTGTCGAGGTCGGCGCGTTCGGCGTGCAGGACTTGCGGCACAACGTCGCGGGAATCGACCGGACCAGGAGGGGCGGTTTGCGAACCGCTCCTCCCTCCTACGCAGCAGGCATAGAGATTGTGGCCGGGACGGTTGAGGATTATCTCGCGCGGCCTGCCGCGTTTCCGAATCCGACGGTCATCGCCGATCCGCCGCGGACAGGCCTGTCGAAAGCCGCTGTGGCGGGCGTCGTGGCGTTACGACCTCGGCGGATCGTGTACGTTTCGTGCGATGTCGCGACGCTTGCCCGGGACGCGCGGCTGCTCGCGGCGGAGGGCTATGCGATTAAAGAGGTGCTGGGTTTCGATCTGTTCCCGAACACCGGGCATGTAGAGATGCTGGCGGTGCTGGATGGATCTTCCGGCTAAAGCCGGAAGCCACGAAGTTCGGAGCTCGGGTTATGGCGCCGGTCTCGTGGCTTCCGCCTTTAGGCGGAAGATGCGCGTCGCCCGGCTTTACACGCCTCCACAAAATTCTCGAACAGCGAGTCGAATTCCCCCGTCCGATGAAAATTCTCGGGGTGCCATTGGACGCCGATGCAAAACGGCGCGTCGGGCTTCTCGATCCCTTCAACCACGCCATCGGGTGATGTCGCGGAGACGTGGAAGCCCGGCGCGACGCGCCGAACCGATTGATGGTGGCGGCTGTTGACATCACACGTCTCCGGGTCTGATCGGTGGCCAATCAAGCGGGCCAGCACGGAATCGCGCTCGATTCGAACTGGATGGGCAACCGCGTCGGGTCGCGAATCAACGGAGTGACGCACCGGTGTCTCGAGCTGCGAGGGAATATCTTGAACGAGATCGCCGCCGGCCGCGACGTTCAGCAACTGCATCCCGCGACAGATCGCCAGCACGGGAAGATCGGTCGCGAGGGCTCGTTCGGTCAGCTCGAACTCAAACGCGTCCCGTGTCTCATCGATGCCGTACGTCTGGGGGTGCGGCGTCTCGTCATAGCGGGCCGGGTCCACGTCGGCGCCACCCGTCAGGACGAGCCCGTCGATCTGCTCGATCATCCGATTCGGATCGGCATCGTGCTCGAGGACGATCGGCTGCCCGCCCGCCTTGTGAATCGACGTGACATAGTCGTCGAGCTTGCTGCAGCGTGTGATCCCGACTCGAGGCCTGCTCATACAGCCTACATCCTGGCCGGAACCTGGATGCCCATCAGATCGAGCGCTCGCGTCATCTGCGCCTTGAAATAGCTGACGCCCGCGGCGCGCCACAGACGCGCGTCGCGCCGGTCCTCATTCAG
>JACQTH010000014.1 GCA_016210935.1 Acidobacteriota bacterium
CGCAGCTTCATGTTGACGCGACTGACGAACTGGCCGCCCAAAAGGGCGTTCAGCACGACCAGGGCGTGATAATCAAGATTCCGGCGATCGGCCCCGACGTGTCCGATGCGAAGCTCCGCCTGCGGGGCATTCGACCGATCGACCATCGCGATCCCCCGACCCGCGGATTCCAGGCCTCGCGTCAGATCCGCATCGCGATCGAACGTGACGACCCCTTCCGCCTCCTCGGTCCAGGATCCAAACATCTCGCCGGCATACCGCAATCCATCCTCATGCGACACGTCGCCGACGAGGATGAGGCACGATGCTGATGGTCGAAGCCTGCCTGCATGAAACGACCGGATGTCATCGACCGTGATGGCGCGCACCGCCGCTTCCGTCCCGACGGCGACATGACCGTACGGATGATCGCCATACAGACGTCCGAGGAAGGCCGTGTCTGCGACGGCCTGGGGCACCTGACGCAACTGGAGCAGGCGGTTGACGCGCAGATCGCGAACGCGATGAACGTCTTCCTCCGCCAGCCGCGGACGCGTGGTGACCGCACCCAGGATTTCGAGCACGCGCCGGCTGTGACGCGCGACAGTCGTCACCAGAACGGCCGTCGCGTCCGCGCTCACCTCGATATCCATTTCCGCGCCCAGCCGGGCCAGCGCGTCCTGCACGCCGACGGCCGACAGCTCGCCCGATCCTTCGTCGAGCATGTCGCCCGTGAACGCGGCCAGTCCGGGCTGCTCGAGCGGATCCGCCGCCGATCCCGCTCGAACGACCAGCACCGCCGCCAGCACCGGGGATTGCCGATGTTCGATCGTCCAGACACGGAGACCGTTGGGCAACTCGCTCCGGACGATGGCAGGAAAGTGGAAGGCTGGCGCGCGCCCCAGCGCCGGCAGCCGCGACCGATCGACAGGGCTCATGAGAAGTGAATAGGCTCGGAGCCGGCGGCGGCCAGATCGTTCCGGCCGCGCGGCACCACGCTCAAGACGAGGCGCTGATCCGGCCGCAGCAGTCGACTGGCGACGGCCCGAATGCTCTCGCGCGTCGCTTGCGCGTAGCGCCCCCAGTCGCGGTCGAAGAACCCGGGATCGTGGCGATAGATGTTGTAGGCATTGAGCTGGTCGGCCTTCCCGCCAAAACCGCCGACGTTCTGCAGCCGGAACACGAACGCCGCCTCGGCGCGAGCCAGCGCCCGCTCGAGCTCGCTCAGTTCCGGGCCTTCGGCTGCAAAGCGGCGAATCTCTTCACTGACCACCTGTTCAAGCTCCGAGAGCGAGTGTCCGGGCGCCGCGGTGGTCGTCACCGTAAAAAGACTCGACAACTCCCGCGAGCTCTGCCCGGCCATGGCGTCGACCGCCACACGCCGATCGAAGACCAGCGCGCCGTACAGACGCGACGTCTTTCCGGATCCCAGGATGTCGCCGGTCAGATCGAGATCGGCATCACCTTCGCCAAAGAGCGGTGGCGTATGCCAGGCGATGTACAGGCGCGGGAGCTCCACGCGATCCTCCAGCACGAATCGACGCTCCGATGACAGCGCGACCGTTCTCGCCTGTCGCGGCGGACGCACGGCGCCGGGTAGCTCGCCGAAATACTCTTCGACCAGCGCGAACGCCCGCTCGGTGTCGATGTCGCCGGCCAGGGTCAGCGACGCATTCGCGGGATGGTAGTACGCCGCGAAAAAGGCGTGCGCTTCGTCGAGCGTTGCCGCGCGCAGATCATCCGGCCAGCCGATCGTCAGCCAGTGGTACGGATGATCGGGCGGGAAGAGCGTTGCCGACAACGCCACGGGCGCGAGACCATACGGGCGGTTTTCGTAGTTCTGCCGCCGCTCGTTCAAAACGACCTCGCGCTGGTTCTCGAACTTCCGCGGCGTCAGGGCCGGAAGGAGGAACCCCATGCGATCCGATTCCATCCAGAGCGCGATCTCCAGCGCGTTGGTGGGCACGACTTCCCAGTAGTTCGTCCGATCCGTGCTGGTCGATCCGTTCAACGAGGCGCCCGCCTGCTGCAGCGGCTGGAAATAACTTCCGTCCTGATGCTGTGATCCTTCGAACATCAGATGCTCGAACAGATGCGCGAAGCCGGTGCGGCCGGGACGCTCGTCCTGGGATCCGACGTGATACCAGACGCTGACCCCCACAATCGGGCAGTGATGATCTTCATGCACGATCACCTGAAGCCCGTTCGGCAGCGTGCGCTTCGTGAACGAAACCTGCACGACTCTCAGGGTAGCATTAGTCGGACTTGCCCATCTCCCTTCCCTGGCGGATGCTCGCGTGGCTCTCGCTCGCCGAGTTCCTCGGCATGTCGCTGTGGTTCTCCGCGACCGCGGTCGTGCCGGCGCTTTCCGCCGAATTCGAGCTGGACCACTCGCGCGCGGCCTGGATGACGATGGCGGTTCAGGGGGGATTCGTGGTCGGAACCCTCGCGAGCGCGCTGCTGAATCTCCCGGACGTGTTGCGGGTGCGCAGACTGTTTGCCGCAGGCTGCATCACCGGCGCCGCGGCGAATGCCGCCATCGTGCTCGCGACTTCTTTCGAACAGGTGATGCTGCTTCGGTTTCTCACCGGCGTCGCGCTCGCGGCGATCTACCCGCCCGGAATGAAGATTGCGGCCGGATGGTTCACCCGCCAGCGGGGCGCGGCGCTCGGCATCCTGATCGGCGCCCTGACGATCGGCACGGCGTTCCCGCACCTTCTGTCCGCACTCGGCGGCACCATCTCGTGGCGCATCCTCATCGTCACGGCCTCGGGGCTGGCCTCCGCCAGCGCGGCCCTCATCCTGATGGTCGTGCGCGACGGCCCCTACGTGGCCGCCAGCGCGCCCTTCAACCCTCACGTCGTCCGCCTGACGCTCACCACGCGGGGAACGCGCCTCGCCATCCTCGGCTACCTCGGACACATGTGGGAGCTCTACGCGATGTGGTCGTGGATTGCCGTCTTCGCGAGCCTCGGCCTCACCGGTGCGGTGGCAAGCCGGCCGGGATCGTTATGGGCGTTTCTCGCGATCGGCAGCGGGCTGATCGGATGCGTGTGGGCCGGGTTTGCCGCCGATCGGATCGGGAAGGCGCGGATCGCCGGGGCTGCGATGGTCGCCAGCGGAGTCTGCGCCGGGCTGAGCGGCTTCGCGTACGAGGCGCCGGCGATCGTGCTCGGCCTGCTTCTTCTCGTGTGGGGCGTGACGATCGTCGCGGACTCCGCGCAGTTCTCCGCGCTGGTCGCCGAACACAGCCCCCGCGAGTACGTCGGCACCGCATTGACGATTCAGACCTGTCTTGGATTTCTACTGACGATGGTCAGCATCCGCCTGCTGCCGATCGTCGCCGGCCTGACGGGCTGGCAATGGGTGTTTCTCGTCCTCGTGCCCGGACCGGCGCTCGGCGCGCTGGCCATGTGGCGGCTCGCCGCCGATCAGGCTCAGGGGCCCGGCTGAAGCCGGGCACTACGACTGCGGTGTAGTGCTACGACTGCAGTGGTAGTGCCGACGTTAGTCGGGCCAGGGCAGCTGTGACTGCACTCGTAGTGCCCGACTTTAGTCGGGCTATGTAGAGACTCCAGTGCCCGACGTTAGTCGGGCCAGGCGGACCGATGACGCGAAGGCATGGCGGGGCCGATAGATTCTCGATGCGTCCGCATGTGACGCTGCCGCGCGTTCTTCTCGCGCTTGCACTGTCAACGGTGATCTCAGAGACGCTCCTGGCTCAGCGGCCGGCGCCAGGCGCGGAGATGTTTCAGGCGTGGTGCGCGCAATGCCACGGAAGCGACGGATCCGGGCGTGTCGCCGAGCCGACCGTCAAGACGACCCCGATGGATTTCACCGATTGTAGGACCAGCACCCCTGAGCCGGATGCCGACTGGGAACTGGTCATCGCGCGCGGCGGGCCGGCAGCCGGCTTGTCGTCCGAGATGCCCGAATTCGGCGAAGTGCTGACGCCCGCCGAGATCGCCGCGCTGGTTCGCCACCTGCGGACATTCTGCAAGGAGAACGGCTGGCCGCATGGCAATCTCAATTTCCCGCGACCTCTCTTCACCGAAAAAGCCTTTCCGGAAAACGAGATTGTCATCCTTCCGGCGATCTCGCATCGCGCCGGCGAGCGGGTCAGGTCGCGGATGCGCGCCGTGTTCGAAAGACGACTCGGCAGACGCGCGCACGGCGAGATTGGCGTTCCGCTGGAGAGCATTGACTGGCCGACCGGTCGCATCGTCGGAGTCGGCGACGTCACCATCGCCGGGAAATACGTTCTCCACGATGATCCCGTTGCCGGACGAATCTTCTCGGGCGGGCTCGAGATCGGATTCCCGACTGGCAGCACGACATGGAGGTTCGGCGAAGGAACGATGGTGGTGGAGCCGTATTTCGCGGCCGGCACCGCGTGGCGCGATCTCTACCTGCAGGGCCAGATCGCGATGGAAGTGGCGGCCGACCCAATCGAGCACGAAGAAGGCCGCGCCGAGCTCGTCTACAACCTCTACCTTGGACGGGATCTGGCACGCGTGCCGAATACATGGACGGTCGGCGTCGAGTTCAACGGCTCGATCAACCGCGCGGACCGGTTTCTCGCGGTCACGCCGCAACTGCGGAAAGGCCTGACTCGGACTGGCGCCCTCGCGGCAGCGGCGGGTGTGCGGATTCCCATCACCGATCGCCAGCGCCAGTTCGTTCGGTGGGTAGGCTACCTGCTCTGGGAGTACCTCGAGCCCGTCCGGTCACGCAAGTGACGATGAAGGTGTCACTTCCGCCTGAAGGCGGAAGCCACGACTCAGGTCGGCCGCGTCAATTCAGCGTGACGTACCGTTCGAGTCTGGCCACCTCGTTCTTGTCGACGTACTTGCCGATCTCGCGGCGAAACTGCTCGATGGCTTTGTAGGGGCGGTATTCCTTGAACTCGTGCAGCAGGCGCTGGCCGACGCCGGGAATGCTGAGGATGTCCGCATCGCTGGCCGTGTTCAGGTTGATGGGCACGA
The DNA here is from genome assembly GCA_016210935.1 of Acidobacteriota bacterium. GTDB lineage: Bacteria > Acidobacteriota > Vicinamibacteria > Vicinamibacterales > JACQTH01 > JACQTH01. Next base: position 4,965 of record JACQTH010000014.1, read on the forward strand.
ACACGTACTGCTCCAGACGCGCCAGCTCCTTGTCGTCCACGTATTTGCCGATCTCCCGCCGGAACTGGGCGAGGGCCTTGTACGGCCGGTATTCCAGGAATTCGTGAAGCATGCGCTTTCCCACGCCGGGGATCATCAGAATTTCTTCTTCCGATGCGGTATTGAGATTCAGCGCGAGGAACACGCGTCCATAGACCTCCGCCAGCTGCGGCCTGCCCAGGGAGCGCCCCAGGACCGCATTCAGATCCGTCATCGTCAGAAACGGACGGCGCGCGACGAGCTCCTTGACCACCGCCGGTGTGAGGTGTGGAACGGCGAGCAATTCCTTCTCGGTCGCAAGGTTTACATCCAGCACGGTCTGTCGGCGACCGACCTGGGCGTTGAGCATTCCCGCTGCCGCAAGAGCCACCCCAACCGTCACCAGGTTCGACCTCGTCAACGCTCGCCGCTTCGTCATGTGAGCTCTCCTTCAACGTCCAAATCGCGCCTCCTCGCGGCGCTGGTTGCCGGATGCCCGAACGTGGAAGCCAATCCGAGGGCGCCAAGCAGAATCATCAACCCTGGCGCCAACGCGGGAGTGGCGCCGGTCATGGCCCGTGCAAACAGCTCCCATCCGCTCGCGCCCGGATGCAGCTCCAGCTCGAATTCCACATTGCCCCGATAGTGCAGCAGCACCCCCAGGACACCGCTGGCAATGAACAACGCCATCACCGCCTGAAACACTCGCAGGACGCGCGCCCCGCGACTGACTTGCAGCATGGCCCATCCGGCCCCGCCAATCGCCAGAAGCACGAGCGGAGCGATCTGCCACGCACCGTCAATGTGTCCGAGCAGCAGCAGCTCGGCGAACGTGCCGATCGTACCGAACAGAAAGATCGTCGCGATCGTGTGCCGAACGGCGGTGAGCTCGGGCGGGACCGTCCCCGTGATCATCCGACCGGCGCCAGCGGAATGGTCGGTTTCTTGCGGTAGCTCGCGATCGAAATCTGCGCGGCGGTGTTCTCCGCGACGGCCATGAAGGCCTTCGCCGCCGGCGAGTCGGGCTCGCTCAAGACCAGCGGCCGGCCGGTGTCGCTGCCCACGCGGATCGGTTGATAAATCGGAATTCGTCCCAGAAAGGCGATTTCCAGCTCTCCCGCCAACGTTTCTCCACCGCCGCGCCCGAAGATGTCGCTTTCGTGCGAGCAGCTCGGACAGACGAAGTACCCCATGTTCTCGATCAGTCCCAGGACGGGCACGTTCAGCTTCTGATACATCCGCACCGCGCGACGCGTATCGGCGAGCGACACCTGCTGGGGCGTCGTCACGACAATCGCGCCGGCGACCGGGACGGTTTGACTCAGACTGAGCGCCACGTCGCCGGTGCCCGGCGGCATGTCGACGATCAAATAGTCCAGCTCGCCCCACGCGACGTCCTGAAAGAACTGCCGGATGACGCCGTGCAGCATCGGCCCGCGCCAGATCACCGGGGCATCGTCGCCGGTGAGAAATCCCAGCGAGATGACCTTCAACCCGAACTTCACGGCCGGAACGATCTTGCCGCCTTCGGTCGAAAGCTGCGTCTGCACACCGAGCATGATCGGCACATTCGGCCCGTAGATGTCGCCGTCGATCATGCCGACACGGCCGCCGCATTTCGCGAGCGCCAGCGCGAGATTCACCGCGACGGTGGTCTTGCCGACGCCACCCTTGCCCGCGCCGACGGCAATGACGTTCTTCACGCCCGGAATCGCAGCCCGGCCGGCGTCGGGAGCGGCCGACCGCACGTGCGCCGACATCTCCACCTCGACGGCCGTGACTCCCGGAACCTTCAACACCATTTCTCGGGCCTGATCGCGCATCTGATCCTTGACCGGACACGCCGGGGTCGTCAGCTCGATGGTGAAGGACACGCGGCCATTCTCTATCGCGAGGCGTTTGACGAAGCCGAGCGTGACGATGTCACGGTGGAGGTCGGGGTCCTTGACGGCACGGAGGGCCTCGAGCACGGCAGATTCCTGGACGGGCATGTCTCTAGCTTATCAAGTTTGAATGCCGGGGACCGCGAGCGTTTGGTAGTGGGTCAGTTTCGATCGGCGCGCCCTCTGAGCCGCGTGTCACGAGATCTCCGCAAAACAGCCCGCAGGCGACGCGAGCGGCGTCGGCGATGAGTACGCGATCAGCGTGCGGCGAACCCCGTCGCTGAACAGTCGGCTCACCGGCGATCGGCAAACCCCAACCGACGCCACGATCGTCAGACCAGCGCCGGAGGGCTGTTTTGCCACGCGGCGAAGCGGTCGCGCCGATCGAACCTGACCCACTACCGAAATCTCACACCACTTGTGTTGGCTGGGCCACGCGTGCGTCCCGCTCTCTGTCCGGCGCGAGCGGTGCGGCGGTGCCGGCC
>JACQTH010000213.1 GCA_016210935.1 Acidobacteriota bacterium
AGCCGTGCTTGCATGGGCGTGTGTGTACGAAATAGTCACGGTCTGGTCCGCTAAGCAGGGCTAGCCCCCGCGTAGCGGGGCTATTGAATATAGCCTCGTGATCTCTAGCGAAGCGGCGCTGATCGGTTTGAGGCGGCGCCCCGCGTAGCGGGGCTATTGAATAAAGCCACGTGATCTAGCGAAGCGACGCTGGTCGGTTTGAAGCGGCGCTTCGCTAGAACCCGATCAGGACCCGGCCGGCTTCCGGAGGACCAGCAGATTCAGAAAGCACCAGCCGGGAACCGGAATCAGTCTCGTCAGGAGGCGATGGAGAGAGGCGAGCGTTTGCGGGTGGCGGCGAATCAATCTGGTCAGAACGGGAATCGTCGGGAAGATCCCGCGTCGGGCCACGAGCTCGAATCCGGCCGCTCGAACCAGCGCGAGGTACTCGGCAATCGGACGGTCGCCGGGATGTTTCTGCTCGCTTGCGGTTCGGATCAGTCGCCCGCGCAGCAGGAAATGGATTCGCGACTGCAGATGCGCCAGGTTTGGCACCGTGACGACCAGCTCGCCCTCCGGGACGAGGACCCGCTTCAGTTCATCGAGCGCCTTTCGCTGGTCGTCGAACGATAAATGCTCGAGAACGTCGAGGCAGAGCGCGCGGTCGAAGCGCGCGTCGGGAAACGGGAGCGCCGTGATCGACGCCAGCTGCACGCGGCCCGACGAGTACTGCGGATCGACGCCGTGAATGTCGAGCGACGCCGAGTATTCGTCCACGAGGACGCCCTCGCCGCACCCCGCGTCGAGCACGCGCGTGCCGCGCGGAAGTCGATCGAGATACGCGCGGACAAGCCTGAGTTTCGCCTGGTAGGTCGGGTAGTAGTCCCAGTGGGGATCCGGCGTGCGGTGGTACTCCCCCCGCGTCGCATACTCGCCCAGCCGCGCGCCGGGCGCGCCCTCTTGCATGGGGTTGATTCTAGTTCTTTATCAACGCGCCGGCGGCGTGAAGCCGCACCCACTCGCTGTCATCGTCGAGGAGCGACCGAAGGAGGCCGAGATCGTACGGCGTGAGAGCTTCGAGGTACCGGCTCGCCTCGTTGCGCACCGCCGGGTTCGGGCTTCGCACCGCATCGAACACGATCGATCGGCTGGCGCGCTCGTCCTGGCGGCGGAGCAGCGCCGCCGCTTTCACGCGCTGGAGCTCGTTCGGCGTCTGCAGCACGGGTTTCAGCGCCGTGACCCATTCACGGGTCATGCTTTCCGTGTAGGCCTCGGCGGCCATCAGTCGCACGTCAGGCAGATCGCTTTGAAGCCAATCGGCGAGAAGCGGATCCGCTGACGAGTCCCCCAGGCGCTTGAGGCTGATCGCTGCCGAAAACCGAACGAGGAACACCGAATCGCTCAGCATCTCTCGAAGACGCGCGATCGACTCGAACGCCTTCAGCGTTCCAAGCGCGCGAGCGGCGGCAGCCCTTGTCAGCGGATTCGTCTCACGCAGCCTCTGGAGGATCCACGCCTGCGCCGATCGGGCGCCCGCCGCTTCGAGCGCTTCGACAACTGGCGTCCGGTCCGGGATGTCGGGGGACTCGCCGATGGTGACGAGTCGATCGACGGCGTCGCGTTCGCCCAGGCGTGCGAGCGAGAGGTTCGCAGTCAGCCGCTCGGCGGCGGTCGCGCGAGAATCCTTCGCGCTCGCGCGAAGCGCTTGTAACGCCGCTGCGTCGCCGCCGCGTGCCAGCCGCTCGAGCGCCAGCGAACGCAGCTGCAGCCCGGCGCCCGTTCCGCTCAACACCCAGAGCTCCGCGCGCGCGACGGTGGCAAGAAGCTGCGCGTCGTGCGCCCCAGCGGCCACGCGATACCGGTCGTATTCCGCTGCCGCGCGACGGATCTCGCGGTTCGCGACGAGCGCGTCGATGCGAAGCGCCGCCGCATCCCGATTGGCCGGAGCGAGACGGACGATGTCGTCCGTGAGCCTCAGGACATCGCCCGTACGTCCGGCGGTCTGGGCCTCGCGGGCCTCGACGAGACG
>JACQTH010000240.1 GCA_016210935.1 Acidobacteriota bacterium
GCGGCAGGTCGAGCAGCTGCTGATCGTTCGTGTAGGAATGGACGGTCGTCATCCACGCCTTTCGAATGCCGAACCGCTCGTGCAGCACCTTGGCCATGGGGGCGAGACAGTTCGTCGTACAGGAGGCGTTCGAGATGATGTGATGCTTCGACGGATCGTAGGCGCCGTCGTTGACGCCCAGCACGACCGTGACGTCGGGTTTCTTCGCGGGCGCCGTGATGATGACCTTTTTTGCCCCCGCCGCCACGTGCTTCGCGGCGTCGTCTCGGTTCGTGAACAGGCCCGTCGATTCGAAGACGATATCCACGCCAAGGTCCTTCCAGGGAAGCTGGGCGGGATCCCGCTTCGAGAGAACCTGAAACTCATCGCCATCGACGATGATCCGATCGCCTTTGGCTTCGATTCGGGCGTTGAGGTTTACCAACACCGAGTCGTACTTCAGCAGGTGCGCGAGCGTCGTCGCATCCGTGAGGTCGTTGACCGCGACGAAATCGAACTCCTGCTTCCCCATGGCGGCCCGGAAGATGTTGCGGCCGATACGGCCGAACCCATTAATGCCGACCCTGACGGTCATCGATTTCCTCCAGCGAACAAAACACAGATTTTATCAGTTTGGAGAATAATTAAGACATTCCGGCGGCGCAGAGCTTTGGTTCTGTGGCGCAGAACTTCAGGGCTGCCGGTTTGTCGCCATGTATCTCCTGTACAGCATTCTGATCCTGGCGTTCTTCGTCCTGACGTCGCCGTACTTCTTGTATCAGGCGCTGCGGTACCAGAAGTACGTCGGCAGCCTGCGCCAGCGGCTCGGCTACCTGCCGGTGTCGTTCAATTTCGATGGCGACGAGTCGATCTGGATTCACGCGGTGTCGGTTGGCGAGGTGCTGACGGCCCGGGCGCTCGCGGCCGACCTGAAACAGCGGTACCCGCGGTTCAGGCTGTTTCTGTCCACCACGACCATGGCCGGCCAGCAGGTCGCGCGAAGCCAGATGCGCGACATCGACGCGGTGTTCTATTTTCCGTTCGACCTCGGCTTCATCGTGCAGCGGACGCTGCGGCTGGTGAAGCCGCGGTTGTTCGTCATGATGGAAACGGAGATCTGGCCCAACCTGCTGCGCGCGTGCCGGCGGCGTGGGATTCCGACATCGATCGTCAACGGCCGCATCTCCGCCCGATCGTACCCGCGATATCGGCTCATCAAGCCGTTCTTCCGGCACGTGCTCGACGATATCGATCGCTTTTGCGTCCAGAGCGATCAGAGCGCGCGCCGGCTCAGGGATCTCGGCGCGACCGCGTCGCGGATCACGGTGACGGGCAGCTTGAAATTCGATTCGTTGCAAATGCCGGGGATCGCGCCGCACGGCCGGCCGCGCGACCGGGTGCTGCGGTTCTTCCGGCTCCCGGAATCGAAGCCCGTCCTGGTGGCCGGCAGCACGCTCAAGGGGGAGGAGGCGGCCGTGTTGCGCGCCTTTGGACGGATGCGCGCGGTGTCGCCCCAGGCGCTGCTGATTCTCGCGCCGCGGCATCCGGAGCGCTTTGCCGAGGTCGAGCGGCTCGCGCGGGACGCCGGCTTCCAGACCGCGCGGCGTACGGAGCTGCCGATCGACGCCGAGCCCAGGGTCGATGTCGTCATTCTCGATACGATTGGCGAGCTGGCCTCGCTGTATCAAATCGCCCAGGTCGTGTTCGTCGGCGGGAGCCTCGTCGACGCCGGCGGCCACAACATCCTCGAGCCGGCGGCCTTCGGCAAGCCGATCGTGTTCGGATCGCACATGCAGAATTTCGCCGAGATTGCGGAGGCGTTTGTCGGCAACGGCGCCGCGGTCCAGGTCCAGTCCGCTGCGGAGCTCGAAGAGGTGCTGCTGAATCTGCTGACCGATCCGGTCCGCCGCGCGCGGCTCGGCGCGGCCGCGCGGGCCCTGGTGGAGGCGAACCGCGGCGCGAAGGACAAGACGCTGGCCGTCATTGCCGATCTCCTGCCGGTCGCGAGCCCCGTCGTGCGCCCCTTCAGGTTGGTGCAGTAACAGTGGGCGGTGGGCAGCTGACAGTGTGCAGTGGGCGGTGGGCAGTGGGCAGTAAGAAAAACAGTGGGCAGTGGGCGGTGGGCAGTGGGCAGTAATGACAACAGTGGGCAGTGGGCGGTGGGCGGGACGCCGGAGCCTTCGCGCGGCCCGTCGTGAGGGATGCACTCGGCGCTGCGCTCTGTCTGCCAACTGCGCACTGCCCACTGCCAACTACATGTTTGCAGCTCTAGCCGGCCAAATCTACGGGAGCGCCGCCCTCGTCCGGCGGCGGTACTACTCGCGTCACCCGGAAGCGCGCGTGCGCCTGCGCTGCCCGGTCATCAGCGTCGGGAGTCTGGCGGTCGGGGGAAGCGGGAAAACGCCGGCGGCGGCGACGCTGGCGCGCCTGCTGATCGAGCTCGGGGAGCGTCCGGCGATTCTGAGTCGCGGGTATGCGCGCCGCGATGCGCGCGACGGCGTCACCGTCGTGAGCGACGGCCGCCGGCTCCGCGCCGATCTCGATCGCGCGGGTGACGAGCCGCTCATGCTGGCGCGCTCAACACCAGGCGCCGCGGTGCTCGTGTGTCCGGACCGCCATCTCGCGGGGCTGTATGCGGAGCGGCGGCTCGGCGCCACGGTCCATCTGCTGGACGACGGGTTTCAGCATCTGAGGCTCGAGCGCAACATCGATCTGCTGATCGTCGACGCCGCCGACGTCCGCAGTGGCCGTCCGATGCCCGCCGGGCGGCTGCGGGAACCGTTGTCGGCCGCGCGGTGGGCCGATGCGGTCATCGCGATTGGCGATCAAACGGAGACGCAGGCGATCGCGGATCGCCTCCAGCCTGCGCGCATGTTTCGGGGAGAACGGGTGACCGAGCCGATGCGGCTCGAGAATCTTCCGCCTGCCCCTCGACTGCGCTCGGGGCACCCTGAGCGTGAGTCGACGGGTGAAGGCGGGAGCCACGAGAATCGGGCGGCGGGTAACGAGGATCCTCCCCGTGAAGGCGGAAGCCACGAGGGTCGCATTGTGGGCCACGAGGATCGCGCGGTGGGCGCCCGGCGTGCGTTGGCCGTCGCGGCAATCGCCCGCCCGGCAACCTTTTTCGAGGCGGTCAGGCGAGCGGGGATCGACCTGGCCGGGACCCTCGTGTTCCGCGACCATCAGGCGTTCACGGCCCGCGATATCGAGCGCATCGAACGGGACGCCAGGCGTCTCGGAGCGGAGGTCGTGTTGACGACTGAAAAAGATTGGATCCGCCTGCGCCCGTTCCGGCCGCTGCCGTTTCCGCTCTCGGTGCTGCCGCTGCGGTTCGTCATCGAGCCGGCCGACGCCTTTCGGTTGTGGATAAGAAATGCGCTTGCGACGCGCTGCACTTAAGCGGATCGTTGTCGCAAACCAGCGTCGCGAGCGCAAGCGAGCGGTGGTAGGCGGTGGGGGTGGGGCCGGAGCCGAGGCTGCCTCACTAAGCGGATCGTTTTCGCGAGTTATCGCCGCGAGCGCAAGCGAGCGGTGGTAGGCGGTGGGGGTGGGGCCCCACCGCACACTAAACAATGCGTCATAGGATCGAATACCTGCTCGTCTCGGCCATGGCGTTCGGCGTGCGCGTGACGCCCCGGCCTCTCGCGCGTGTGGCCGGGACGTTCGTGGGCTACACGTTCTTCGTGCTCGACGGGGTCCATCGGCAGATCACGCTCGACAATCTGGCGTCGGCGTTCCCCAGACGTCCGATGAAGGAACGCCGCGGCATCGCCCGTCATGTCTTCGCTCACTTCGGGCGGCTGCTGTTCGAGCTGCTGAAGTTCAGCACGATATCGCATGGGCGGATGCTGCGGCTCGTCGACGTCGAGGGTGGGGAGCGGGTGCGGCAGGCCTACGCGCAGGGGAAGGGCGTGCTGTTCTTCACCGGTCACTTCGGCTACTGGGAGATTCACGCGATTGCGCACGCACTGAAGTTTCAGCCGATTGGCGTGCTGGCCCGGCCGCTCGACAATCCGTATCTGAATGCGTTTCTCGAGCGGGTCCGCAGTTGCACCGGCAACACGGTCATTTATCGCCGCAGCGCGATCCGCCGTGTGCTGCGAGCGCTCGATGCCGGACAAGGGGTCGCGCTGCTGATCGACCAGCACATCCTCACACCGGAAGCCGTGTACGTCGATTTCTTCGAGCGGCCCGCGGCGACCACCTCGGCGCTGGCGGCGATTGCGCTCCGGACGGGCGCCCCGGTCGTTCCCGTGTTCGCCGTGCCAATCGAAGGCGGCCGGTATCGGCTGATTTACGATCATCCCATCGAGCCGCCGCGCGCCGAGTCGCCCGATCCGGTCGGGGAGCTGACGCAGCGCTGCACCGACGTCCTCGAGATGTATGTCCGGCGGTATCCCGGCCTGTGGCTCTGGATGCATCGCCGCTGGCGGGATGGCACCTCCTCGGATCGCATTCCGGGAATGTTCCCGGCGGCCAGCCGGGACGCTGAAGCCGATGCGTGAAAGATCGGGGATCGGGGATCGGCCGCCTTCGTTCGCCGAGTCGTCGGGACCGGCGAACTTCGGCGAGCCTCGCCGACCGCCTTCGCTCGCGCATAGCGCGAGCTTCGGCGAGTCTCGCCGTAGCTTTAGCGCAGGCGGAAGCGCAGAGCGCGAAGGCGGGGGGTCGGGGATCGGTACGAGCGAAGACATGCGACTGCTGGTCGTGGCGCCGAACTGGCTCGGAGACGCGGTGATGGCAATCCCCGTCGTCCACGAGCTGCGCCGGCACGACGCGGCCGCTGAGATCGTGGTCGCCGCGCGGCCGCACGTGGCGTCGATCTTCGAGCATGTGGACGGCGTCAACCGCGTCATCGCGACGCCCGATCGCGCGTGGCGAAACGGCGATCGTCGGGGCGAGATCGAGCAGCTTCGTGAGGTTCGAGCCGATGTCGCGCTGCTGCTCCCGAACTCCTTTCGCAGCGCCTGGACCGTCTGGAAGGCGGATGTCCCCGAACGGTGGGGGTATCGCCGGGACCTGCGAGGCCGGCTGCTGACGAAAGCTGTCGATCCGCCCCGGAAAGGCCTTCATCAAGCAGAGTATTATCTCGAGCTGCTCCGGCGCCTCGGGTGGCCGGCCGGTTCGCCCCATCCTGTTCTTCACGTCGGCGAGGCGATGCGCGAGCAGGGACGCGAGCTGCTCCGCGCCGCGGGTTGGGATACCGTGATGCCGCTGGTCGGCATCGCGCCGGGCGCGGCGTACGGATCGGCGAAGCGCTGGCCGCTCGGTCACGTCGCCCGGTTGGTCGAGCTCCTGCACAACCAAACGTCCGCGATCGGCGTTCTGTTCGCCAGCCCCCAGGAAACCGAGATCGTCGCGGCGATCGAGCGCGAGCTGCGGGGAACGCGTCGCGCAGTGAATCTCGCGGGGCGAACCGATCTGCGGCAGCTCATGGCCGCGGCAAGCTGGTGTCGGACGTTCGTCTCCAACGATTCAGGCGCGATGCACATCGCGTCCGCGTTGGGACTGCCGGTGATCGCGGTGTTCGGGCCGACGCGCGAATATGAGACGGGACCGCTCAGTGCAGGCGCCGGCGCGCCCGGTTCGGTGGTCTTGACGAACCCGGTCTGGTGCCGGCCGTGCATGCTGCGTGCATGCCCGATCGATCATCGGTGTATGACCGGCATTACGCCCGAGCGGGTCCTCGAGCAGGTAAAGAAGAATCTGTTTCACTA
>JACQTH010000214.1 GCA_016210935.1 Acidobacteriota bacterium
CGCCTCCCATCCGCCTTCGCCAAGGCTACGGCGAGACCTCGCCGAAGCGCAAAGCGCGGAGGCGGGCGGCTCGCTCGCGCTCGCCGCGGTGACTCGTCACAACGATCCGCTTACAGGGATAATCATCAAGATGCCCGGGCACGATCGCCAACGATGGACCGGTGCCATTCTGGCCGGCGGCCGCGCCCGCCGGTACGGGGGCCGCGACAAGACCAGCCTTCTGATCGGTGGTCGCACGATCCTCGAACATCAGACCGCCTGCCTCCACAGGATCGCCGATTCCATCCTGCTGGTCACCAATGACCGCGATCGTTTCGTCCCGCCCCCTGGACGGGTCGTCTGGGACCTCGTCTGCGGGGCCGGGGCGCTTGGCGGCCTCTTGACCGCCGTGTCCCACGCGGCGACGCCGTGGACGCTGGTGCTCGCCGGCGATATGCCGTTCGTCACAGCTTCCTTCCTCGCCACGCTCTGTGTCGTCGCCGAAGAGGAGCAGCCGGAAGCCGTGGTCCCGCGAAGCGTGGACGGCCTGCAGCCGCTCTGTGCGGCGTATTCGGCCGCCGCAGTCGATGCCATCAGGCGTCAAATCGATGAGCGATCGCTGAAGCTCACCGACTTGGTCTTGAAGCTGCGCGTGCGCGAGATCCCCTTCTCCGACATCGCGCGCAGCGATCCGCGTGGCACGCTGTTCTTCAACATCAACTCGCCCGAGGACTACGAACGCGCGGTCGAGCTGTCGGTCATGCAACAATCAATAATAAAGCAATGATTCTCCCGCTCCACGATGAGGTGCGCGCCGCGATCGTTCGGGCGTTGCACGGCCTGTACGGCCTGAGTGGCGGCGACGTGCCCGCCATTGCGCTGAACGACACGCCGAATCGCCAGCTTGGCGACCTTGCCACACCCGTCGCCTTCGAGCTCGCGCGGCGGCTCAGAAAGGCGCCCCGCGTCATTGCACAGGAGGTCGCCGGCGCCCTCGGCGTCTCCGACGCGATAACCCGGATCGACGCGACCCCGGCCGGCTACATCAATCTGTTCTTGAACCGCCCCGCGTTTCTCCACAAGCGCCTGCTCGGTCTCGCTCCCCGCGTCTCGGATGCCCGAAAGACCATCGTCGAGCACACGGCGATCAATCCGAACAAGGCGGCGCACATCGGCCACCTGCGAAACGCGGCGCTGGGCGATACGCTCGTTCGGGCTCTGCGCTTCCGCGGCAACCCCGTCGAAGTCCAGAACTACATCGACAACACCGGCGTGCAGGTGGCGGACGTGGTCGTCGGATTTCAGCAGCTCGAACACCGGACGCTCGATCAGGTGCGCGCTCTGGCCGACGCCGATCGGTTCGACTACTACTGCTGGGACCTGTATGCGCGCGTGACCGAATGGTACGAGGCGGACAAGGATCGCCTGAAGTTCCGCGCACGGGCGCTGCACGAGATCGAGCACAACGAGGGAGACACGGCCACCATCGGCCATCTGCTCGCCGACAGGATCGTTCGCTGCCATCTGCGGACGATGGGCCGCCTGAACATCGATTACGACCTGCTGACGTGGGAAAGCGACATCCTGCATCTGAAGTTCTGGGCGCAGGCGTTCGAGCTGCTCAAACAGACCGGGGCGGTCTTCTACCAGGACACGGGACGATTGGCGGGCTGCTGGGTGATGCCGATCGACGGCGAAGCGGCACCCGCCGCCTCGTCAGGCGGAACGTCGGAACTCCCGAACCACCCAACCACGGAACCTCGGAACCCTGGAACCTCGCCATCCGCGGACGTGACAGAAGAAGCGGAAGACGATGAGCGGCTGAAGGTGATCGTGCGATCGAATGGAACGGTCACCTATGTCGGCTAGGACATCGCGTATCAGCTCTGGAAGTTCGGGCTGCTCGGGCGCGACTTTCACTATCGGGTGTTCGGCACCCGACTCGACGGCAACCCGCTGTGGGCGACCACGGCGACGCCGCCGGCCGAACCCGTCGAGCACCCGTCGTTTGGCGGCGCGGCCACGACGTACAACGTCATCGACGTTCGCCAGTCGTATCTGCAAAAGCTGCTGCAGCAGGCGCTCCGCGCCATGAGACACGAGAGCGAAGCCGACCGCTCGATTCACTTTTCCTACGAAATGGTCGCGCTTTCCCACGCGACGGCCCGGCAGCTGGGCTACCTGATCTCGGAGGCCGACCGCGAGCGTCCCTTTGTCGAAGTATCCGGCCGCCGGGGGCTCGGCGTGAAAGCGGACGATCTCATGGACACGCTGGTCGAGAAAGCGCTGGCAGAGGTTTCGAAGCGGAACCCTGACATGGAAAGCGCTGAAGCGGCGCGAGTGGCGGGCGCGATCGCCGTCGCGGCCGTCCGGTACTTCATGATCAAGTACTCGCGTGGCAAGGTCATCGCGTTCGACATCGGGGAGGCGCTGAGCTTCGAGGGCGAAAGCGGCCCGTACCTGCAGTACGCGGCCGTGCGGGCCGCCAACATCTTCCACAAGCTCCAGAACCGCGAGTCCCTGAGCGAGCGCGACGTCCTCGAGAGTCTGGAGGCGGCCGACCCTGCCGAACTGACCGGCGAACCGCACGAGCTGTGGACGCTCGTCCTCGAGGCGGCGCGGCTCGACGAGGTCGCCGAGCAGGTGGTCCGCACGCTCGAGTTCTCGACCCTGGCGAAGTACGTTTTCGGCCTCGCCCAGCTCTTCAACGCCTTCTACCACAAGTACCCGATTCTGAATGAGGACCGGCGCGACGCGCGTCTGTGGCGCGCCGCCGGCGTCAGCTATTTCAAGGCGCAGATGACGCGAGCGCTGGATCTGATGGGCATCCAGGTTCCGGCCAGGATGTAAGCTGTATGAGCAGACCTCGAGTCGGGATTACACGCTGCAGCAAGCTCGACGATTACGTCGCGTCGATTCACAAGGCGGGCGGGCGGCCGATCGTCCTTGAGCAC
>JACQTH010000225.1 GCA_016210935.1 Acidobacteriota bacterium
GAAGTACCCCGCCTCCCATCCAAGTGGCGGAATCCACAGCACCTTTCCAATCTGGACCTGGGTTTTTCCGAGCGCCTGGCTGAGATAAATCGCCGCCACGTAAAGGACGAACGCCAGCGGGAGCGCGCCGAGGGCGTAGGAACACACGAAGCTCCAGAGACGGCGATCCGTCCAGCGCAGCGGCTGTTTCGTCGCCGAATCCGCAGCGCGCCTCGCATGCTGGCGAATCTCCGGACGCCGGCCGACGACCAGCCAGATCACGATCCAGGCAAGCCCCACCGCGCCAGTCATCCAGAATGCCGCGCGCCAGCCCCAAAAGACGACGATCGGCGTGACGATGATTGGCGTGATGACGGCGCCGAGCGAACCGCCGCTGTAGGCGAGCGCGACGCCTCGTGACCGGCTGGCGGGCGGAAGCGTCTGCACGACTGTCCGCAGCGCGCCCGGAAACGTGGCGCCTTCGCCGAAGCCAAGCGCTGCCCGCGCGACCGCCAGGCCGGCAAATCCGCCCGCGAAGGCATGCGACACGGAAGCTGCAGTCCAGGCCACGACCGCCGTCGTCATGCCTCCGCGTAGTCCAAATCGATCGAGCCAGTGCCCCCAGAGCGGGTTGCCGATCATGTACGCCACGGAGAACGCCGAGATGACGAAGCCGTACTGCTCCGCGCTCAGCCCGAGGTCGCGCAGCATCGTGGGCGCCAGCAACGCCAGCGTGTTGCGGTCGATGTAGCTGATGAGCGAGACGAACATCATCACCAGCGCCGGCGTCCAGCGGTGCAGGGGCGAATGGGCTGTTGAAGTTGTGGAAGCTGTGACAGGCAAAGGGGGTCATACGAATAATAAGACAGGCATGGACGAAGTCATGAGATCTGCCGGTTCAAGGCCTATTGGCGCCTGATTTATCCGGGCAGCGCCATTATTCGCGTCATGTGGCTGCGCGCGGTGAAACGGCGCGCCGAAACCGGCGCGTCCGACTGATACGCGTGGCTTCCGCCTTTTAGGCGGAAGATCTTCCGGCTGAAGCCGGAAGCCACGAAGACTCCACCTCTGCTGGTCACACGCTGATGGCCGCGATCAGCGCCTTGATGTAGCCGAACGTGAACGCGAAGGCCTGCAAGCCATTCTGGTCGCCCTCAATCTGCGGCACATGGTCGGGCATCATCATGCCGTCGTACCCGATCTCCTGATAGACCCGCATCGCCTTGAGCATGTCGACGTCGCCGTCGTCGATGAAGGTCTCCTGGAAATTGAGGAACCCACCGCGGATGTTCCGGAAGTGGACGTTGAAGATCTTCCGGCGGCTGCCGAAGTAGCGGATAACGTCGAAGATCTCTTCGCCGGGCTTCTTCAGCATCTCCGACACGGTACCCTGACAGAAGTTCAGCCCGTGATAGGGGCTGGCCTTGATCTCGATGAACCGCTTCAGGCCCTCCACGTTCCCAAGGACCGTGTTCACGCCGCGAAATCCCTTGTCGTGCGGCATGCCGGGATCGTGCGGGTGACACGCGACCCGCACTTTGTATTCCTCCGCGACCGGGACGACGCGCTCGAGGAAGTACGTGATGCGCTCCCAATAGGCGTCGGCGTTCACCGGGCCCGCTTCGGTCAGGGGCGGGTCCTGCCTGGCCTGGGAGAACTCGAACGTGCTGTACCTCGCGCCGCCGCGGCCCTTCGTCGATTCGGTCCGGACGACGCCGAGGATGCTCATGTTGTATTTGAGCGCCGGGATGCCGGCCCGCGCCGTATTCCCGATCATCTGGCAGATGCTGTCGATCTCGCGGTCGCGCTCGGGGCTTTTCGCCAGCATGATGTTCGGATTCTCGGCTTTCGTGATGTAGGCCGAGCTGAGAGGCAGCGGCACCATGTCCAGGGCGATCCCGAACGATTCCACGCGCTCCTTCAGCCTGCTCAGGCCGTCGACCGACCATTGGTCGTCGAATGCTCTGGAAGGCAGGCGGCTGCAGATGTGATTCACGCCAAAGCCCGCCAGCACGCGCAGGATCTCGTTGCTGGATCCATGCTGGGTGCCGACCTTCATGAGCGCTTTGCGTCTCGTTCGATCGGGTGAGGGCGAGCGCTGGGCGAGAGCGTCGCCGACGGCGAGCGGATCCGCGAGCACGCCGGCGCCAGCGCCGACGAGCCGGACAAAATTCCGACGATGCATCGCTGACTCCTTGTTACGGGAGGTTCGTGCACGAAGGTTCATACGAAGGTTCTTTACGAAGGTTCAGCGGTGGTTCGTACCGAAGGTTCAACCATCGTCATCGTCAATGAAACCCACTTCGAACCTCCGTCAACGAACCCTCGTCGAACCTCCGTCCACGAACCTCCGTCCGAACCTTCGTCTGAACCCCCGTCGAGAACCCTCGTCAACGAATCCCGACCAGCCCTTTCACCGACGCCAGCAGCTTTGCCGAGTCGTAGCCCACGCCATCTTTGAAGACCGTTGTGACCTGACGAATCTCGCCATGCTGCGCGATCGGGTTGCCCCGGATCACGACCAGGTCCGCGAGCTTGCCCGGAGCGATGGTGCCGAGCTGCCGGTCGACCCCCAGAATCTTCGCGCCGTTGAACGTCATGACCTGAATCGCTTCCACGGGCGAAAAGCCGGCTTCGATCAACAACTCATAATTGCGCTGGTCGCCAAATCCCGGGAGGGCGCCGCCCATGCCGGTTGGATCGACTCCGGCGCCCAGCAGGCCGCCGGCTTTCACGAACGCCCGTTCGAACGCCTGTGCCCGCCGGAACAACTCCGGCATCGTCGACTGCGCGGCGCGCGTGGAGATTTCCTTTCGTCCGCTCAGATATTCTTCGCGCGCCTCGGGAGACAGGGCGTCGAGCACGCGCTGCTCGAGCGGTGGCCGATCAGGATAGGACAGCTCGTAGACGGCGAGGGTCGAGGACATCGCCACCTTGTTGGTGACCATCTCGCGAATCGTCTGCTGGACCTCCGGCCCGTCGATCGCCACTTTCAGCAGGCTCGTTCGCATCTCGGGCGAGCAATGGTCCGGCATTCGGTTCGGCACGTAGTCGCTGTTGGTGAACAGCCCGTGCTCGAGATTGTCGATGCCGAGCGCGACGGCTTCGCGGAACGAGACCGAACAGAGATGTCCGGTGAACTTCAAGCCCCTCTTGTGGGCGGCGGCAATCGCGGCGCCGAGCGCCTCACGGCTGATGTCGGTGTAGGCCTTGAACCAGGTCACGCCCTCGTCGGCCCAATAGTTCACGATGCGTCGCGCTTCCTCGGGCGAGCCGACCTGCGCCATCGTCGCGGCCCCCCCAGGTCCGGTCAGGTACGGCCCGGTCAGGTGCATGCGCGGTCCGGGCACCTCGCCACGATCGATCGCGCGCTTCATGTTGATCTCGTGATAGGGCGACGTGCCGCCGGTCGTGCGCGCGGTCGTGACGCCGCTCGCCAGGTAGAGTCGTGGGGCCGAGAACTGAAGCTGCACGCTGCGGCCGCGCGTCGTGTAGAAGGTGTGATTGTGCATGCCGACCAGACCGGGTATGACGGTATGGCCGGCCAGATCGATTGTCCGCGCGCCCGCGGGCACCCGCGCCTCAGCGGCCGGCGACACGCTCGTGATCCTGCCGTTTTCAATCACGATGGTCTGGTTTTCGAGCGGAGGTCTTCCGGCGCCATCCACGACGCGAACGTTCACCAGCGCGACCCGCGCCTCGGCCACGCTGACGACCTGCTGAACCGCTGGCGAAAGGGCGCTGAAGGCTTGTGCGCCCAGCGCGACGGGAACGGACAATCCGGCAAGCATGGCGGCGATCCGAAGCATGGGCATCGTCGGCATTGAGATCCTCCTTGGTCACAATCGGGGTTCGTCACGAAGGTTCAAACGAAGGTTCAGACGAGGGTTCATTAACGGGGGTTCAGCGAAGGTTCGTACCCGAAGGGTCGAACCATCCTCAGCGAACCCCCGTTCGAACCATTGTCAACGAACCGTCGAGCGAACCATCGTCGACGAACCATCGTCCGAACCTCCGTCCACGAACCTCAGTTCTCCACTTCGAATACCATTCGCATCCCTGTTTCGATGTGCTCGGCGACGTGACAGTGCAGCATCCATTTGCCCGGGTTCGACAGCTCAAGCAGCACGTCGGTGACAAAGCCCGTCGGGACGAGGACCGTATCTTTCCACACCAGATGGTCGTTCGGCACGCCATTGACGGCCACGACGAGGAAGCGCTGGCCGTGGATGTGAATCGGGTGTTGCATCGCGTGCAGCGCGCGGCGGTCGTTCACCAGTCGGAGCTTGACGACGTCCCCCACCCGGAAACGCCAGGTAATGTCCATGTTCTCGCGCGCCGTCGCCCGATCCCGAAGGATCCATCGGGTCGCTCGTCCCGTGGCGACCCAATCCATCTCCGGCATCGTGCCGCTCCACTCGACCGGATGCCGGTAGACGGACTCGAAATTCATCAGGGGCCGGAGCGGGAACGGCAGGTCGCCAGTCGCGAGCGTGACGATCAGCTCGTGATCGACGGCCCGGCCGAACTGTGGACGGAACCGGTCGATATCGGCGCGCACGTCGGCATTCTGGCGCAGCCGCTCGAAGGGCGCCGTCTGGTCGGGCGCCGCGCGCTCCGCTGACACGCGCACCACCCCGAGGATCTGCGTGTCCTCGAAAAACCGCGCCTGGATATGGTCGATGGCTCGCACGCGATTGACGAGCGAAACGTCTCCGGATTCATCGAACCGCACATCGACGACATAGCGCTCGGCGGGAGCGATCACGATACTGTCGACCCACGCCTCGCGCTCGTAGCGGCCCAGATCCGATGCGACCACCTTCATCCGCGCACGCGCGCCCTGCAACGACAGATTGAAGGTGCGGGTGCTCGAGACATTGGTCAAGAACACTCGCATCACTTCACCCAGGCGCGCATCCGTGTTCCATCGAGGCTCGCCGTTGACGAGCAACACGTTGCCGAAGCGCCCCATGAGCGCGTGTGTGGGTGCTTCTCGCC
>JACQTH010000227.1 GCA_016210935.1 Acidobacteriota bacterium
GGGCGACCTCGCCGCGAGGAACCGCTACCTGATGGCGACTCAGGATCGCTTTGGCCTGGTACTCGTGAATCTTCATCGCTGGCCTGAGCCTAGCACACCCGCTAGCCGTGCTTGCGCGGCCAGAATGTGTACGAAATGGTCACATTCTGGCGATCAAGCGCGGCTAGCCCCCGCGCAGCGGGGCTATTGAATAAAACCTCGTGATGTCTAGCGAAGCGGCGCTGTTGGTTTTCAGGCGCCGCTTCGCTAGACTTTCTGATGGCGTGACCGCGTTGTCGTCGACGATCTGGACCAAGGTCCTGATCGCGCTTTCCGGCCTGGCGTTGGTTCTCTACCTCGTTCTGCACCTCGCGGGTAACGTTCTCATCTTCGCGGGCGCCGAGACCTTCAACAAGTATTCCCACACGCTGATTTCCAACCCGCTGGTTATTCCGGCCGAGCTGGCGCTGCTGGCCGTGTTCCTCCTCCACGTCTACAAGACGGTCGTGATGTGGGCGACGAACCAGCGCGCGCGGCCCACCGCATATCACACACGCAGATGGGCAGGCCCGCCGAGTCGCAAGAGCTGGGCGTCCTCGACGATGATTCTGACGGGCATCGTGACGCTCCTGTTCGTCATCGTGCATGTCGCGACGTTCAAGTTCGGCACCTACTATGCCGTCGAAGGCCAGGACATCCGCGATCTGTACCGACTCGAAATCGAGACGTTCCGGCGCCCGGGGTGGGTCGCCGTGTATGTCGCCGGGATGACGCTGATTGGGTTTCACCTCTGGCACGGCTTCTCCAGCGCGTTCGAGTCGCTCGGCGCCCGACACCCGCGCTATACGCCGCGTATTCTTGCGCTCGGCAGGGTGCTGGCCGTGGCGGTTGCGGGCGGCTTCATGGCGATCCCGTTGTGGATCTACTTCCGAGGCTGGTGATGAACGCCAAAATTCCCGGCGGGCCGATTGCCGAAAAGTGGGACCGCCACCGGTTCGAGCTGAAGCTCGTGAACCCCGCGAATCGCCGCCGGTTCACCGTCATCGTGGTGGGGACCGGTCTGGCGGGCGCGTCCGCGTCAGCGGCCCTCGGCGAGCAGGGTTACAACGTCCTGACCTTCTGCATTCACGACAGCCCCCGCCGGGCGCACAGCATTGCGGCGCAGGGTGGCATCAACGCCGCCAAGAACTACCAGAACGACGGCGACAGCATCCAGCGCCTGTTCTACGACACGGTCAAGGGCGGCGACTATCGATCGCGCGAAGCCAACGTGTACCGGCTCGCGCAGCTGAGCGTCAACATCATCGATCAGGCCGTCGCGCAGGGCGTGCCGTTTGCCCGCGAATATGGAGGGCTGCTCGACAACCGGTCGTTCGGCGGCGCGCAGGTGTCGCGCACGTTTTACGCGCGCGGCCAGACCGGCCAGCAGCTCCTGCTCGGCGCGTATCAGTCGATGATGCGGCAGATCGAGCAAGGCACCGTCACGCTGTTTCCCCGCCGTGAGATGCTCGACCTGGTCGTGTGCCGCGGCCAGGCTCGCGGCATCATCGTGCGTAACCTGACCACCGGCGCGATCGAGACGTATGACGGGCACGCGGTCCTGCTGGCCACGGGGGGGTACGGCACGGCGTACTACCTGTCGACGAACGCCGTCAATTCCAACGTCACCGCCGCGTTCCGCGCGTACAAGCGGGGCGCGTTCTTCGCGAATCCCTGCTTCACGCAGATCCATCCGACCTGCATCCCGGTCACCGGCACCCATCAGTCGAAGCTGACGCTCATGAGCGAAAGCCTTCGCAACGACGGCCGCGTCTGGGTCCCGAAGAACCCGCGGGATCCACGGCCTCCACACGAGATCCCGGAAGCCGAACGCGACTACTACCTCGAACGGCGGTATCCGAGCTTCGGGAATCTCGTCCCGCGCGATGTGGCCTCGCGCGCCGCCAAGTCGGTGTGTGACGAGGGGCGCGGGGTCGGCGACAGCGGCCTCGCCGTGTACCTCGATTTCCGCGAGGCCATCCAGCGTCTCGGCCGCGCGACCATCTCGGCCAAGTACGGCAACCTGTTTCAGATGTATCGGAAGATCACGGATGAAGATCCCTACGAGGTGCCGATGCGCATCTATCCCGCCGTTCACTACACGATGGGCGGCTTGTGGGTCGATTACAACCTGATGTCGACCGTCCCGGGACTCCACGTGCTCGGGGAGGCGAACTTCTCCGATCACGGCGCGAACCGGCTGGGCGCCAGCGCGTTGATGCAGGGGCTCGCGGACGGTTATTTCGTCATTCCGTACACGCTGGCGCACTATCTGGCGAGCACGTCGCTGCCGAAGGTGACACCGGAAGACGAAGCGTTCAAGGAAGCCCGATCGGCCGTCGACGCGCGGCTGGCGAAGCTGCTCGCGCTGAAGGGCCCGCGCACGGCGCGCTCCTTCCATCGTGAGCTGGGCGCGCTGCTGTGGGACTGCGCGGGCATGTCGCGAAACGAGGAGGGCCTGAA
>JACQTH010000215.1 GCA_016210935.1 Acidobacteriota bacterium
ACGCGACTACTGGTGCCTTTTTTCGTTGCGACACGAATCCTTTTTTCGTTTTATGCCGTGACTCGTACGTTGTCGTGCAGGAACTCCGGCGCGATGTCAGCCCCGTTGGCCCACACCAAGGTGTGGAACTCCGGGTGAATCTGGAGCTCCTGGAACGCGACTGGATCGCGCATGGCTTCGAAGACCGGACCTTCCAGAGCAGGCCCCAGGTCGATCTCGCCTGCCGTGCCATCACGAAAGCGGAGCCAGACGACGTGGCCGGACACGTAGCGCGCCTCGACGAGGTGGTAGTTCATAGGATTCACTCCAAGGGCGCGATGCGCTTCAACGGCTGGCCCTGCTTGGCCAGTTGCCAGTTCTCGAGCAATTCTTGCGTGTGGAGACCCATCCATTCAAGCACGAGCTTTCGAGCCCTCGGCGGGAAGTGCCCATGCACGGTGCCTGTCTCGACTTCTACGGAGATTTCGTGTTCACCGTTTGCCCCTTGGGGGACGGCTAACTGCGCTTGACCAAGGAGTCGGTCCGCCGGACTCTTGACCGCCAGCGATCTTGACGGGGCCGCTATGTACATGTACTGTCCATGTATAGGATAGCTCGGAGGCGCAGCATGGCGGAAGCAACCGAACGCATCGTGGTCCAGGCCACCCCGAAGGAAAAAAGGGCCATCGCAGCCAAGGCGAAGAAGTTGGGCCTGCCGATTGCCGAGCTGATGCGTCGCGGCGCCGCGGTCTATACCTCCGCCGAAGCGGAGGAGGAACTGGGCGTCCTGGCGGATGCGGCCAAGGCCGCCGCTGAGCGCGCGGCCGCGTCGATAGACGCGGCGCTGGCGTTCATCGCCGCGAGCAACAAGCGCATTGCGGCGCTCGAAGCCAGGGCCGGTGACCGCGGCGCGCGAAAGACGGCCAGATGAGTGTTACGGGCCGCGTGTGGGGCGCCCTCACCGCGATGATCAAGCTCGAGGACAAAGTGACCCGCCAGTCAGAGGCCCTCAAAGAGCAGCAGTCGAAGATCGAGGACCTCACGGCCCGGGTGATTCGTCTCGAGGCCCAACTCGAGCTGCTCACCACAGCCGCGAGGGCCAGGCGGCTCAAAGGCGACTGAGGTCGCGGCCGGCCCACGCGCGTACTCAAAGCCACGTGCCAGCACGTTCTTCCGCCTAAAGGCGAAAGCCACGAAGAAGCTACCACCGGGCTCTCACTCGATACGTCAGGACGGCAGTTCCATTCGCAGCGACCGGAACCGTGAACCGGGCCGCCCAGGCGTCGGTCTTCTCCCACCTGTGGGACGCGCTGATCATCCGCCAGCTGCCGCCAATCGGCTCGTTCACTTCGACGCTGATGGGCGTGTCCTTGTGATTGCGCAGCGTCACCTCGAACGCCAGCTCGTACGACCCCTCGCCGACCCGCAGATAGTCCGTCTGCTTCCGCTCGCAGACGACATCGAACGCATTCCCGATATGCAGGCTGAGCTCTTCGTCTTTCGGCGTGTGGGCGATTCGGTCCTCGCCCGCAAACTGCACGCCGCCTGTTGAATCGGCCTGGTAGACGCGCACGATGCCGGCCGGCATCGGCATCCCGAGATTCGATCGCTCGTCGTTGCGAAACTTGTAGTAGGTCTGCACGACGTCGCGCAGCGGCGATCCCGGGTGCTGTTGATTGCGGTAATAGAAGCTGCGGCCTTCGACGACAAAGACCTTGCGGACGGGCACGCCGGTTCCGCTGAGCAGGTTGATTTGCTTCGTCTCGTTGTGGCCGATCGACGTGCGCCGGCCCAGCGTGTACAGGTGATATTCGGAGAAGGCTTCCTGGGCGAACGCGGCCTCAGGCGCGGCTGCCGCCATCGCGCGGTCGAACGCTTCGCGTTTCCCGACGACTGTCTGACGCACGCGATTGAGGTCACCCGCGACGAGCTGCAGCCTGGCCTTCTTGAACGCGGTACCACTGGTATTGCGCAGCGTCACCCACCCGTCCAGATCGCCCTTGTCGTGCTCGCGTGAAACGGTCAGCACGTAATCCGCGTTCCAGGCCAGGTTCCCCGCCAGATACGACGCCTCGACGCGATGCCGGGACGACCCTCTGTTCGCGAGCGTCCAGATCAACGTCGGGCGGCTGTACAGGTTGTCCGGCAGCTCCGGAAACCGATAGTGATCCGCGTGCAGGCCGGTGACGATTTCGGTGCCGATCTTCCAGATCGGTCCGTTGTTGTTGAGCGCGATGAGCGTCGCCTTCAGCTCCTCGAGCTTCGACGTGCCGTTCTCCTGCCGCCACCGCGCCAGCGTGATCTCCCGGCCGACATACTTCTTCAGCAGCTTGTCGGGCTCGAGCAGATCGTATTCGTAGTTCTGCTCGAGCACCCCCAGACGAGGCGGCTCGGTCAATGACCGGAAGTGGACGGTCGCGGGATTCACCGTCGCCGCGATGTCCATGAACCGCAGGTCGAAGGTGCCCTCCGGCAGCTTCACCTCGCGAACGTCGCGGACCAGCGCGATGTCGGAGTTGTAGACCGTCACCGACAGATCAGTTTGATCGTCGAGCGTGGTGACGTCCTGGGTATCGGATCCGGGAGACGTTGTATCGGGGCTGGAACTCGTGGCTTCCGCCTTTTGCCGGTCGACGCGACCGGGGTCGAATTCCGTTGATTGTGCGGATGCGCGGCGGAAGATCTTCCGGCTGAAGCCGGAAGCCACGAAAACAGGATCAGCGCCGACGAGGACTGCCGCCAGGCAACCGGCGGTAGTGAGCTTGACACTCGAGAACATTTTTCAGGCCTCCGTTCATGGCAGGTGCTCTGTGCTTAGAACGAAGGGGCCTGAAGAATCTTGCATTCAAATCTTCAATGTTCCTGTCTTTCCCAACTCTTCCCTCCATCACGCGTGACATACCGCTGCCCGTCCGCCGTTCGAATCGTCGCGGTTGCGGCGTCCGTCGCTTCAACACTAACAACATCATCGGGCACCGGACTGTCGATGCGTGACCACGAGCGGCCGTCGGTCGTTTTGAGGATCGTGCCACCCCGTCCCACGACCCACAAGACATCGTCCGATGGCGCCGACCCCGCCAGCAGTTCCTGACTCGTGCCGGCGTTCTGCACCGCCCAGGTCACGCCGCCATCTTCCGATCGACCGATCTCGCCACGCGCGCCGAGGCGCCATCGAATCTGCGATCCGGGGCTGACGATGACCGCGCCGGTCTCACGCTCACGCGCGACATCCGCCGCAGCGAGATCCACACGATTCGCGAGTGCTTTCGTTTCTACCTGTCCGGCCGGCGGCGGCGGCGCCGTCTCGGGAACGCCGCCGGCCGTTTGGCCGACCGGCGCGGCTGATGCGACAGCGCGACCGGCAGGCGCCAGTGGCGGCGGCATGGCCTGCTCCGTTGGTTTCGAGAGCAGCTCCTGCGGGCGCTGCGAAACAGGCGCAGCCACCACCGATGGCGCCGGTGCAGCCGCCGCGGACGGTTGCGGCTCAGCCGCGGGCTCGCTCTTTTGAGCGACAACCTGCGGCGGTGTGATGCCGGGCGCCGCTCGGCCGGGCATAGTTCCCTCGACGGCGCTCCGGGCGGGCCCCTCGACGGCGCTCCGGGCGGGCCCCTCGACGGCGCTCCGGGCAGGTCCCTCGACGGTGCTCGGGGCGGGCCCCTCGACTCCGCTCGGGGCTGGCCGCACGGCGATCCAGATCGTCACGGC
>JACQTH010000216.1 GCA_016210935.1 Acidobacteriota bacterium
CCGACGCGCCTGCGGGCGGCGGCGCTGGGCATCATCTACAACCTGTCGCGCGGCGTGCAGTTCCTGGCGCCGATCGTCATCACGTTTGTCGCGGCGCGGTCGTCCTTCGGGGCGGGAATCGCGCTGGCGGCACCCTTCGCGGTGCTGGCGGGGTTGACCGTCTGGGCGCTGCCGGAGACGAAGGGCGTCAGACTGGCGCCGAAGGTCGAGGCGGCGGCCGCCAGATCTTCCGCTTGAAAGCGGAAGCCACGAAGAACGAAGCTAAAGCTTCTTCCCACGATTCTGAAAAGAACTAACCGCAGAGCACGCGGAGCGCGCAGAGAGTATTTAGCAGATCCTTTTTGCTCTGCGGTGCTCTGCGGTCTCCGCGGTTTGCATTTTCGCCGAATAATCACTGCACCCGGTGGCAGTGATAACACCCCAGCGCGAAGCGTGAACGGTTGTAGCGGTAGGACTTCGTGAAGTCGTACGCCGGACGGTGGAGCAGCCGCGCCATGCCTGGCATCACGACGCTGCGCATGTGGCGCGCGATCGGCTGATTCTGATCTTCCGCGAGGTCGGCGTAAATCGCGTTGCGCAGCCAGGCATCCGTCTTGTCGGGCCGGCGCTCGAGGCCGGCCGAGCGCACGTGGGGCTCGGGGAGCGCGATCACGCCGGGCATCTTCCAGCCGCGCGCGCGGCCGTCGCGTCCATGACACGTTTCGCAGCGGACGCGATCCGTCCCTCCGACGATCGGCCCGAGCGCCTCGCGCGCAAACGGCATCACCTCCGACTCCATGAACGCGACGATCTCCGCCGCCGGTCGCTTGTGCCCGCCGGGCATCACGGCATCGTCGGCGGGATAGGTGATCGAGAAGTCGTTTCCTTTGATCCCGATGGCGATGAGCAGCATGGTCAGGATCACGAGGGGCGGCATCAGGGCGAGTGTGGGCGCGGGTGACGGCACGGCTGGCTCCAGACGCCGCAGAAAGACGTCCTCCAGTGCGGGCTCGAGCCACACGGCCGGATTGCGCGCGAGAATCTGCTCGACGACCATGAGGCAGGCGCGGCACGAGAGATCGGCGAGACGCAGCGGCTCGCGCGCCAGCGATCCCCGCACGACGAGGTCCGCGCGCGCAAGGGCCCGCTGGACGCGCGAACGCCGCCACTCGAGGATCTGCATTTCATCGAACGTGAGATCGGCATCGCGCCGGGCCGGATGGATGATGAGCAGGCGAAAATCGGTCAGCGTGTACCGCGCGCGCTTCACGTCGGCCGGCGCAAGAAACCCGGGCTTCCCGCGCCAGATCACGTGCTCCCAGGGAAATGCATCCGACGGCATCACGTCGCTACTCTGGACCATTCAAAAAGCGTGAACAGCACGAAGACACGAAGACACAAAGACCCAAAGCTGTCGCTCGACGCGAGCAGCCTGCGTAGCAGGCCGCTCACGAGCAGGGGCACACGCAAACGAAAAGGGTCTACATCCAGATCGTTTTTCGAGAACCCTTTTCGTTCGCGTGTGTCCCTGCCCGGATCGCCGCATTCGCGGCGCCGCGTCGAGCGACCTTTGTGTCTTCGAGTCTTTGTGTCTTCGAGCCGTTCCCGTTTTCATAGGGTCTGGCGCGCGACGAGCCAGGCAACCGGGCAGCTCTTCAGCACATCGCCTACCATCAACGACCACTCCTCCCGATAGTGTACGGGCTGAACGGCCTCGCGCGTGAAGACGTTGATGAAGCGCAGCCCCGACCAGTCTCGGGGAAGCAGAATTCGGGCCCCGCGCCACACTTCAGGCCCCAGTGGGAACGCCCTGCCGCCATGCCCAGGCCCCGGCGCTCCCTCCTGCGCGAAATCCGAAAGCACGGCGCAGAATCTCGGGGCTGCGACCAGCGCGACCGTTCCGTCGTAACGCCGAGCAAACGACACGATTCCGGCCGGGGCGGTATCGGCGGTTTCGGTATCGAGCGGCAGGTACTCCGCCCGGGCGAATCGATCGCCGGCGCGGCGTCGAGCCGTGAGGCAGCAGGCCGTCACGAACAGCTTGATGCGTCCGTCGGGCCAGTGGGCCAGCATGTCGGCGGTGGCGGCGAGACGATCGGGATCTTCCGAGTGATCCGTATCTTCGTGGCTTCCGCCTTCAGGCGGAAGATCCAGGTTGTCCAGGTCGACCTCGATCCATCGACCGATCTGTCGGAGCAGATCCCGGCTGCGCGCATGATCAGGCCGTTGTCTGTTGTCCGGGTCGACCAGGCGCAGGTTCCAGCGCTCCGATCCCTGAAAGATGTCGGGAACTCCGGGCGCGGCGATCTTCAACACGACCTGCGCCAGCGAGTTGACCGCACCGAGCTGGGCGATGCGCGCCTGGAACGGCAGAAACGCCGCCAGGAACCGGCGGCTCGTCGGCCCCGTCAGGGTGCGTGCGATGAACGCGTGCATCGCTTCGTCGTACGGTTTGTTCGGGCTGATCCAGCTCGTTTCGGTCTTGGCTTCCTTGATGGCCTTGTTCATGTAGGCCTGGATTCGTTCGACAAATTCTGCGGACACCGTGCCCGCGGCGCCGGACCCGTACCGCTGCGTCAGTTCGGCCGGCCAGGCCCCGACCAGCGCCTGATAGAAGCGGTACTCGTCATTGCGGTTGGGTGCGGGCTCGGATTCGATGGTCGTCCGGTGGCCTGAATTGATTCGCATCCAGCGACCCACCTCGCGGCGCCAGACCTCCGGGATTTCCGAGAGCACGTTGATGCGCGCCCGGACGTCTTCGCCGAGCTTCGTGTCGTGGGTCGAGGTCGCCAGCATCTCGTACGGCCAGTGCTGCGCCCGCACCGCGTTGGCGTGATGGAATTCCTGCAAGGTACGGCCAAGGCGCGAGGGCTCGCCCCCCACTTCGTTCAGCGAGACGAGCACGTTGTGGCGGTAGAACGCCGTGTCTTCCTGCCCCTTGGCCTGCACCGGCCCCGTGTACTGCTGCAGCTTCAGCGAGAAGTTCAAGCGGCGGCGGTACTCGTCCTCGGAGGCCCCGTGCGGCGGCGAGCGGCGATCGGGCTCGGCGGCCGGCGCCTGTGACGGATCGCGCGGGAGCAACACTTCGCGGAGAAAGTCGAAAATCGAGGACTCGACGGCGGGATTGCGGCGCCGCGCGCGACGGATCGCCACCTCGATACGCTCGCGGTCGGCCTCGGTCCATCCGCGCGCGTCGACGTACGTCCGGTACACGGGGAAGCAGGCGACGACCTCGCGCAGGGCTTCGCGCAGGCTGTTCAGCGTGAAGTCCCGATACCGCCGGTTGCCTTCTGAAATCCGATTCAACTCGTCGGCGAGCACGTTCAGCTCGCTCGCCATCGACGTCTCCATGATCAGTTGTTTGCTCTCGTACACCTCGTCTGCGAACGAGCTGACGCGCCGGGTGATCCGCGTGTAGAAGCGGCGCAGTCCGGGCGCCGATGCCGGATTCACGAACAGCCCGTTGAGATCGCTGAGGAAGTTGTAGCCGGTCGTGCCATGAATGGGCCATTCAGGCGGGAGCGATTCTGCCTCGGACAGGATTTTTTCGGCGACCAGGTACACGTCGCCGCCCGCGAGCTTCTGCACGTTCTGGCAGTACGCCAGCGGATCGAACAAGCCGTCGGGGTGGTCGATCCGCAAGCCGGTGACGTGAGGATCGGCGAGCAGGCGCGCGACGAGCTCGTGCGTCGCGGCAAACACCTCCGGGTCTTCCATCCGCAGGCCGGCCAGGTCGTTGATGTCGAAGAACCGCCGGTAGTTGATCTCGTGTCCCGCCGTTCGCCAGTACGCCAGCCGGTAGGCCTGTCTCTCGAGCAGCTCGTGGAGCAGGTCGAAGCTCTCGGGCCGCCCGGGCTCGCCGTTGAACACCACGATGGCGCGTTCGACATGCCGGGCAATCGGCGCCGAGCGTTCCACCAGCCGCAGCATCCGCTCGCGGGCGATCTCCTTTTCGCGACTGCGCTCCCGGATCCGCTCGGGGTCACGCTCGGTGTACGCCGGCATGTTCTGGAGCGCCGTCAGGATGCTCAGGAACTCGGCAAGGTCCGGATGCTCCTCGCCAAGCTCCGCCTGCAGCGCCTCGAGGCCATGCCGAAACACCAACGTCGCCTGCCGGGGATTGATCGGCAGCCGCATGCCCTCGTAGTCGAGATGCAGCGTCCCCTCGCCGAAGCCCAGTCGTAGATCGCCCCGCTCGAGCGTCCAGCCGTATTGGTCGCTGAGAATCGGCAGCAGGACTTTGTTCTCGAGCTCGGTCTTGATCGGGTCCCAGTCGATATCGAAGAAATGGGCGTACCGAGACGAGGGGCCGTTCTCGAGCACGTCACGCCACCGCGGGTTCGTCCGCGGATCGATGCTCATGTGGTTGGGAACGAAGTCGAGGACCACGCCCATCCGGTGCGCGGCGACGGCGCCCATGAACGCGGCATACGCCTCGTCGCCGCCCAGCTCGGGATTGATCTGCGTGTGATCGACGACGTCGTAGCCGTGCTGACTGCCCGGACGCGCCGTCATGACGGGCGACAGGTAGCAGTCCGTCACGCCCAGCGCGTCGAGGTACGGGACGAGCGCCGCCGCGTCGTGCAGGGTGAAGCCCGCGTGAAGCTGCAGGCGATAGGTGCTCGTCGGAAGACGGCGCATGTGATCGGGCTTCAGGCTTCGGGCTTCGGGCTTCGGGCGCGGATCACGATGGCCCCGGGCCGTTGAAACGTGATGGTCGGTGGCGAATCGGCGCGGGCTGCCGGACAGGGATCGGAACAGAATTCCGGATCTTCGGTGTCGAGAATGACCTCGCCCGTGCCCCATGAGGGCAGTGAGATCGCGCGCGGCGACGCGCCGCCGGGAGTGCGCAGGCAGATGATGGCCGCCAGGGCATCCCGGCGCATCGCGACGATCCCCTGCGCCTCGTCCAGGATCGTTGCCCGGCTAAAGCCGGGCACTACGTCTCCAGGGTCGTAGTGCCCGCCTTCAGGCGGGCCTGACCGCGCGCGAAGCGCGAGCAAACGCCGATACAAACGCAGAATCCCGGCGTGTGGCTGCCGCTCGATCTCCTCCCATCGCAGGCGCGAGCACTCGAAGGTCTCGGGACGCTGGGGATCGGGAATGCGCTGACACGCGTCGCGATCGGCAAATCGAGCGAACCGCCTGAACTCCTGTCGCCGGCCTCGCGTCACGTGCTCGCCGAGCGCCGCATGATGGTCCGTGAAATAGAGGAACGGGCTCGAGGCCGCCCACTCCTGTCCCATGAACAGCAGCGGTGTCTGGGGGGCCAGCAGCAGGAGGACGCTCGCCGCGCGCCACGAGGCCAGATCGATCAGGGCGTGCAGCCGCTCGCCGAACGCGCGGTTCCCGACCTGATCGTGCGTCTGCAGCGCC
>JACQTH010000217.1 GCA_016210935.1 Acidobacteriota bacterium
GGTTCGGCCAGCCGAAGTTCTCCCGCGAGGCGATTGCCGAGTTCCAGATCGTGACGAACCTGTTCGACATCACGCAAGGTCGATCGGCCGGCATCCAGGTGCAGGCGATCACACGCTCCGGCACGAACAATCTGGCGGGCAGCCTGTACGGCTACTTCCGCGACGACACGTTCAATGCTGCCGATCCGGTTGCCAACAGGGTGCTGCCGTTCCAGAATCAACAGGTCGGCGGGTCATTTGGGGGCCCGATCCGCCGCGACCGTCTCCACTACTTCGTCTCGTACGAGTACGAGCGCTCGCCCCGTCCGATCTTCGTCCAGCCGGCCGTTCTCCCCAGCCAGTCGTGGCAGTTCGAGACCACCGAGAAGCAGAACAGCCTGATGGGGCGCGTCGATGCCGTGTTGTCCGACAAGAGCCACCTCACGGTGCGGAGCTCGTACTGGGATTTCGAAAACCCGTTCGACGCGTCGGTCACCGCGCATCCGTCACAGACACCCCGCCGCACGAGACAGTCGTACAACGTGCTCGCTACCTGGTCGCGCGTCCTGAACCCCAACATGGTGCAAGAGATCAAGGCGGGCTATAACAACTTCAACTGGGCGAACCTGCTCGCCGTGCCCCAGATGGCCGGTACGTGGAACTACGTGTTTCCGAGCCTCACAATCGGCGGCGCCCGCAACTTCCCGCAGCGGTTCAAGCAGCACCTCGGCTCGGCTCGCTACGACTTGAGCTGGCACCGGGAGCGACACGACTTCAAAATTGGCGCCGAGTTCATGGGCTGGCGTGACGACGGCGAATGGCACCTGGGCGAACGCGGCGAGTTCTTCTTCTCCAGCCGGCCCCCGGATTTGGACCGCCGTTTCCCCCGGGACGCATGGAACAACCCGGCGGCCTGGGACGTGAGTGGACTCGATTCGCGCATCCTGCGGTTCGACCAGAGCGTCGGCAACTGGGACGTGGACATCCCGCGCCCCACGTTCGCGGTCTGGTTTGGAGATACCTGGCGGATCCGCGACCGCTTCACGCTCAACTACGGGGTCCGCTGGGACGACGACGTGGGGGCCACGGATCCGCCCGACGTCGACAACTTCACGGAATTTGAGCCCTTCGGCGGGCCGCTCTTCAAGACCGGCATCAAGGATCACAACAACGTGGCGCCGCGCGTGGGCTTCGTGTGGAACGTCACGGGTACGAACGACTTCGTCGTCCGCGGCGGCAGCGGCCACTTCTACAGCATCCCGGTCTCGAACGTGACCTTCAGCCAGCAGTCGTTCGGCAACCGGATCAAGTTCAACTCGTTCCAGAACGACGGAGGGCCCGGGTTCATCTTCGATCCGACCCGCGGCTTCACCGGGGAGCAAATCCAGTCCGGGGCGTCGGCGCCGCAATTTGCCCGCGTGATCGCGCACGACTATGTCATGCCCTACACGTGGCAGAACTCGATCGGATTCCAAAAACAGGTTGGTCCGGTGATGGCCGTGGAAGCCGACCTGACCTACTGGAAGCTGTACAACGCCGTCCGTGGCCGCGACCCGAACTTGTTCTTCAATCCGGCGACCGGCTACAACTTCAACCCTAACCCGAGCAACGGCGTCTGCCCGCCGCTCGGGGCGGGGCGGGTGGTCCTGTGTCGGCCGGATCAGCGGTGGAGCGAGGTCTTCTGGATGGAGAGCACAGGTTGGGCGCGCTACGCCGGGCTCTCGACCGCGCTCACGCGCCGGCTCCAGAACAACTTCCAGGGCGGGGTGACCTACACGCTGATGTTCCTCAAGAAGGAGACGCCCAACAGCTTCTTCCCTTCACACAACAATCAGTTTGATCTGGACGACGACTACGCGCGCGCCGCTGACTTCCAGCGTCACACGCTGCGGGTGCACGGTTTGTACCGCCTGCCGTGGGACATCTCGGTGTCCGGCGTCTACTTCTACGGTTCTGGCAACTACTTTCCGACGACGGTGGCGGGCGTGCCGTTCGGAGTGACCCAGGGTGTCAACCGCTTCAACGCCGGCGCGCCGATCACGATTCCGTCGAGCGCTGGCAATCGATTCGACGGGCCGCAGGTCATCGGGACGGGCGAAACGGTGCCGCGCAACGCGCTGCGCGGCCAGGCGCTCCACAAGGTCGACTTCCGTGTGACCAAGGATGTCAGGTTGAGCGGCGACGTGCGGATCTCCGGCATCGTCGAGGTGTTCAATCTCTTCAATCACGACAACTTCGGCAACTACAACGGGGTCGTGAACACGGCGACGTTCGGGAACCCGCGTCAGAGCTCCGGCAACGCCTACACGCCGCGTTCCGCGCAGTTCGGCTTCCGGGTGTCCTTCTGAGCGAAGGCGCTAGCCGTGCTTTTGCAGGACCAGAATGTGTACGAAATGGTCACATTCTGGCTGCCCAAGCACGGCTAGCCCCCGCGTAGCGGGGCTATTGAAAGGAATCGCCCCACATTCGGGAGGAACGAGCTGAATCCCGCCATATTGGGGGGTGTCGCATGCGTCTGGTGAGACTCGCGGCCTGTGCGCTGATTGTCGGCTGGATGGCGCCAGTCGCCA
>JACQTH010000218.1 GCA_016210935.1 Acidobacteriota bacterium
ATCACACCAACCCCCGACCCCCGGCCCCTGCAAGAAGCATCACACCGACCCCCGACCCCCGGCCCCCGACCACCTACAACGATTATGATCATTGGCGTTCCCAAAGAGACCTTTCCCGGCGAGCGGCGGGTCGCGCTTATCCCCGCCGTCCTTCCGCAGCTCGCTAAAGCCCAGATGCAGGTCCTGCTCGAGCGCAGCGCCGGAACCGCAGCCGGATTCGCGGACGCGGAGTACGAGCAGAAGGGCGCGCGAATCGCGGCGACCCGCCGCGACGTCTTCGATCAGGCCGGCGCCATCGCGCAGGTCCGGACCCCGGGCGCCAATCTGGCCACGGGACGCGATGACATCGCGCTTCTCAGCCCCGGCAAAGTGATTGTGGGACTGGCCGAGCCGCTCGTCGAGCTCGATACGGTCCGGACCCTGGCGGAGAGGCGCGTCACGTCGTTTGCGCTCGAGCTGATGCCGCGCATCACGCGCGCACAGAGCATGGACGTGCTGTCGTCGATGGCCAGCATCGCCGGCTACAAGGCGGTTATTCTGGCGGCCGGCGCGGTGCCACGGCTGATGCCGATGATGATGACCGCGGCCGGCACGCTGACGCCCGCCAACGTGTTCGTCATCGGGGCCGGCGTCGCCGGTTTACAGGCCATCGCCACCGCGAGACGCCTGGGCGCGCGCGTCTCGGCCTACGACGTCAGGCCCGCGGTCAAGGAGCAGGTGCAGAGCCTCGGCGCGAAATTCATCGAGCTGCCGCTCGAAACCGGAGCCGCCGAGGACAAAGGCGGGTACGCGAAGGCACAGGACGAAACCTTCTACCGCCGGCAGCGCGAGATGATGCTTCAGGCCGTCGCGGAAAGCCATGTCGTCATCACCACCGCGCTGATTCCCGGAAGAAAGGCGCCCGTTCTCGTCACCGCGGACATGGTTCGGGGCATGATGCCCGGTTCGGTCGTCATCGACCTGGCCGCCGAACGGGGTGGGAACTGCGAGCTCACGAGAGCCGATGAAGCCGTTGTGGAGAACGGCGTCACGATTCTCGGCCCGACGAACCTGCCAGCCACGGTGCCCTACCACGCCAGCCAGATGTACGCCCGAAACATGACCGCGTTCCTGCTCCACATCGTCCAGGCAAACGAGGTGAAGTTCGACATGAGCGACGAGATTACGGTGGAGACACTGGTGACAAAGGGCGGTGAAGTGGTTCATCCGCGGCTGAGGCAGATGATGGGCCTGGAGCCCGCGGCCACGAAGGCCTGAGCTCCCGGGGTTCGGGATTCGGGGTTCGGGATTCGGTGAGAGAAACCCACGAAACCCAAATCCCGAATCCCGTCAGCGCAGGAACGGGTTCGTCGCGCGCTCCTGTCCAATCGTCGTCTTCGGTCCGTGACCCGGAAAGACTTCGGCATCGTCGCCGAACGAGAACAGCACGTTCCTGATGGACGCCATCAGCGTGTCGTAGTCGCCGCCCGGCAGATCCGTCCGCCCGATTGATCCCGCAAACAGCGTGTCGCCAACGAACAGCTGCTTGCCCATGGTTTCCTTGCGTCCCACCTGCAGGCAGACGCCGCCCGGGCAGTGACCAGGCGTGTGATGGACGCGGACTTCGTAGTCTCCGAAGTACAGCGGCTCGTACTCACTCGCCCTGCCCGGCACCCCCATCGCCGCCCCCTGACTCGTAGTGCCCGACTTCAGTCGGGCCACGTAAAAATGATCGACCGGCGGCGGCTGCTCTACCTGGAACCCGAACGCCCGCCCCTGCTGCCCCGCGGCTTCGTAGAGAAAGTTGTCGTCCCGATGCAGATAGACGGGGGCGCACGTGACCTGCCTGGCCCGGCGGACGCCGGTAATGTGATCCATATGGGCGTGCGTCAGCAGGATGTACTTCACGTCGACCTGGTGCTCTTGGACAATCGCGAGGAGATCCTCGACCTCGTCCCCGGGGTCGATGATGACGCCTTCGCGGGTGCGCTCGCAGGCGAGCACGAAGCCGTTTTTGTAAAAAGGAGGGGCGGCGCGGGTTTCGAGAAGCATGCGAATAGTGTCCAGTGGCCAGTAGCCGGTGGCCGGTTGGGAAATAGTGTCCAGTGGCCAGTAGTCAGTGGCCTGTTGGGAAAAAGAGCAGTAGCACGGGTAGTGTAGACTGAGTTTGAATCTTCATTATTGCGGTGTTCCAACCGCCGACTGGGCACTCTCTTTTCTGGCCACTGATCACTGGCCACTGGCCACTTATGATTCTCGCCGCCGTCGACGATCTCTTCTTCAAATCGAAAATCTCGACGACCGCGAAGCAGCTCGGCGTCGCGATGAAGTTCGCGCGCACCAGCGCGGAGCTGCTGGAGCTCTCGCGCGCCGAGTGCCCGTCGCTCATCATCCTCGATCTGAACAGCCGGGCGGTCGATCCACTAGCGACGATGGGCGCCCTGAGAGCCGACGCCGGGCTGGCGGGCATTCCGACCCTCGGGTTCGTCTCGCACGTGCAAACGGATCTGATCGACCGCGCTCGCGCGGCCGGCGTCACCGAGGTGATGGCCCGCTCGGCGTTCGCGGGGAATCTGGAGCAGATTCTCAAACGCTGACGGGATTCGGGGGCGGGGGTTCGGGATTCCCAATCTCGGGCACATCCCTAAACTGATGTATGCCTCCCTGGGCATGATAGTATGTACGCATGCCCAAGGTTCACGGGAAAAAGAGGCGGCCTCGAAAACTGAGTCGTCGATCGTATTACGTGGACGTCACCACTCTCTCGAAGGCGCGCCGCCTCCTGGGAGTGGCCAGCGACGCCGAAGCCCTCCGAATCGCGGTGGACCGTGTGGTCGAGATGGAAGAGTTCTGGAAGTTCATGAAGAAGAGTCATGGGACGCTCAAGCCGGGCAGCTTTGAGCTTCCCTGACATGCCCTGGGCAATACTCGACACCAACGCTTACGTCGACAAGTGGAGCGGTGTCCTGCCGCTCAGTCGCTTCGACGAGATTCAGAAGACCTTCATCATTCGGCATTCGTCGGTCGTCTTGTTCGAGTTGCGCCGTGGAGCACAAACAGTCGCACAGCGCCGTCTGGTTGAGGAGCTCTTCTCCCTCGCGAAGATCCAGTGGGCGCCGCTCGCTGATGACTGGTGGCGCGCCGGCGACATTGTCAGGCGTATCGGTGCGGCTCAGCACTGGGACCCACATCGAAAGCGAGCGTTCCAGAACGACACGCTTATCGCGCTGACAGCGCGACGCTATGGCGCCACGGTCGTCACATCGGACCGTGACGACTTCGAGGAACTGCGGCGCGAGATCAACATTACCGTCCTCTTCGTTTAGCAGATTGACGGCTCCGAGCATCGCCGACCTCCTGCGCGCACGCCAACGCCTCGGGGGTCGCGTCATCCGAACGCCGCTCGTGCAGTCATCGTGGCTGGCGAAGATCGCCAGCGGCCGCGTCTTTCTCAAGCTGGAATCGCTGCAGACGACCGGATCGTTCAAGCTGCGCGGCGCCCTCAATGCGACGCTCGCGCTGCTCGAACAGCGCCGCAGTTCCGCGGAATGCCGGAACCTCGTCACCGCGTCCGCCGGCAACCACGGCCACGCGCTCGCATCTGCCGCGAAAGAGCTGCGACTCCACGCCACGATCTTCACGCCCAAGAACGCGCCGCGCGTGAAGCTCGATGCGATCCGCGCCCTCGGCGCCACGCTTCGCGACGAGGCCAACGGCTATGAGGCGGCGGAACGACTGGCCAAGGCCTACGCGGCTGAAACCGGCGCGTCGTTCATTTCGCCTTACAACGACCCCGACGTCATCGCAGGCGCAGGCACGGTCGCGATCGAGATCGTCGAAGACCTGCCGGAGCTCGACGCCCTCGTCGTTCCGGTTGGCGGCGGCGGTCTCATCAGCGGTGTCGCGACGGCGCTCAAAACCATGGCGCCCGCCGTGGAGGTCATCGGCGTCGAGGCCGAAGCGTCTCCCGCCTTTCACATGTCCCTGAAGGCTGGCCGGATCGTGGAAGTCGACGTGAAGCCAACAATCGCGGACGGGCTCGCCGGAAACATGGATGCCGACTCCATGACGTTCGACATCGTCCGGCGTCTTGTCGATCACATGCTGCTGGTCACAGAAGACGAAATGAAAGCGTCCATCCACGATCTCCTGTCGCAGGAGCACATCATCGCGGAGGGAGCTGGCGCGGCCGCGCTCGCAGCGGTGCTCGCGGGAAAAGTGCCGACGGCCGGAAGATGTGTGGCGGTAGTGGTCAGCGGAGCAAATATCGACGCGGAAAGGCTCAAGGAGATCGTCGCCGCCTGACGGGACTCGGGATTCCGCTTGCATACCCTCACTCAGACCTACTAGAATC
>JACQTH010000219.1 GCA_016210935.1 Acidobacteriota bacterium
GCTTCTTACTGCACACTGCACACCGCCCACCGCCAACTACAAGCAAGGAGATCTTATGCGGCGAAAGCATCTGCTCGGAGCCATCTGCGCCATCGTTATCGCGCTGCCGCTGGCACTCTCGGCCCAACAAACGGTCAGACCGGCAGGCCGGCCGCTCGCCATCGAGGATTACTACCGGATCCAGACCGTCGGGAATCCGCAGATTTCGCCGAACGGCCAGTGGGTCGCCTTCACCCTGTCGACACGCATCGAAGAGGACAACAGCACGCGCACGGAGACCTATGTCGTCTCGACGACGGGCTCGTCCGAGCCGCGCCGTGTCGTGCATTACGGGAAAGACGTCAGCAATCCCCGCTGGGCAGCCGACGGATCGCTGCGGTACACGGCGGATCGCCAGCAATGGAAGACCGACCCGTCGAACGCGGCCGCGGCGCCGCTCAGGACCGAGTCGATTCCAAACGGCGCGGTGCTGAGTCCGGACGGTAAACAGTTCGCGTTCGCGGACGAACGTCCGCAATCCAAGAAGGATCCCGCGTACGCCAGCGACTTCGAAAAACGTCATCAGGAGCGCTTCAAGGGGAAGACCTTCGATTGGAAAGACTTTCAGCGGGACGGGCAGCCCTTCCCTGCTCCGGATCCGCACGCCCGTCCGGCGGCGCCCATTGCCATCCAACCGGTCGGCGATCGTGGCGCAAGGATCTTGTTCAATCACGACATGCGTGCCGACAACATCGTGTGGCATCCGAGCGGGGCGCTGCTGGCGTTCACGGCCGACTCGCATTTCCGCAACGAGCTGCTCTACGAACGGCCCGACCTGTGGACGGTGACGACGGACGGGAAGGTTACCAGGCTCACGGACGATCTGTACGTCTACAGCGATCTCGACTTTTCTCCTGACGGCAGGTATCTGTCGTACGTCCGCTCGTTCGGCACGAATCTGATTATCGAGCAGAAACTGAATCACGGCGGATCGCGCGATCTGTTCATCCGAACGCTCGACGGTGGGGAGCCGATCAACCTGACCGCCAAATGGGATCTCGAGCCCGGCGATGCACGCTGGTCGCCGGATGGAACGTTCGTCTACTTCACCGCCGGCATCGGCGGTGAAAGCCATCTGTTCCGCGTGGCCGTGCCGGGTGGAAACGTCGAGCAGGTGACCAGAGGACCGCGCCGGCTCGGAAGCCTGGCGATCGACAAGGCGTTCAAGACCATCAGCTACACGCTCGGGATGCATGCAACCCCGCCGGACATCTACGTCGCGAACATCGACGGGACGAACGAACGGCGCCTCACGAACCTGCATCGCGGGGTCCTGTCCGAGGCCGCGCTCAGCAAAGCCGATCGGCTGCGCTGGCCCAGCTACGATGGGACCGAGATTGAGGGCTGGCTCCTGTTTCCCCATGGATACGATCCCGCCCGGGGCCCCTACCCGCTCATCGTCACGAGCCACGGGGGCCCACACTCGGCGGTCGGCTACAGCTTCGATTTCAAGAAGCAGTTTTTCGCGGCGAACGGCTACTTCGTGCTCGACACTAATTTCCGCAGCTCCACGGGGTACGGCGACGCGTTCAAGTGGGCGACATGGGGCGAGTGGGGCAAGAAGGACGGCGAAGACGTCGCCTCGGGCGTCGATTACGCGCTGAAGCGCTATCCGATCGATCCGAAGCGCGTCGGCCACACCGGGCACTCGTACGGCGGCTTCATGACGAACTGGGTCATCACCCAGTACCCGGACAAGTTCGCGGCGGCCATCACCGGCGCGGGGATCTCGAACTGGATCAGCGACTACGGCACGGCCGACATCTACCGGACGAAGGAGACGGAGTTCTTCGGGACGCCGTGGGAGAAAGAAGCGCGCGACCGGATGATCAAACAGTCGCCGCTCACGTATGCCGGCAACGTGAAGACGCCGACGCTGTTCGTGCACGGCGAACTGGATCAGCGCGTGCCGTACGAGGAAGCGGAGCAGATGTACTTCGCGCTGAAGCGCCGCGGGATTCCGGCGAAAATGATCCAGTACGAGGGCCAGCCGCACGGAATCGGCGGCCACTGGAACAACGTCCACCGGATGATCAACGAGCTGAAGTGGTGGAATCAGTACCTCGCGGCGCCGCGAAAGACGACGACGTCGGCAGGGGCGAGGGAGTAGGGTAGGAGAAAGGAGGTAGGAGAAAGGAGAGAGCAGGAGTTGGTCATTTGAGCTTGGGACCGTATGAACAC
>JACQTH010000266.1 GCA_016210935.1 Acidobacteriota bacterium
GCTCAGCCTCGCGGATTCCCTCAGCCGCCAGCGCGTTTTCAGATCGTGGTTGGCGAGTCGGCGTGGCTCGAGCGTCGCAGCCGCAAACAGACCCACCACCGATTCTCCTTGACATCCGGCCCTTCTTGTTTAACACTCTATCCGGATTGACGGATTGAGATGGCGGCGCCGATTCTCGACCACCTGGCGGCCCTCGCCGAGCCGATCCGCACGCGGCTCCTCCTTGTTCTCGAGGACCGTGAGCTGACCGTGTCGGAGCTCTGCACGGTTCTGCAATTGCCGCAGTCGACGGTCAGCCGCCATTTGAAGGCGCTCGCAGACGCCGAGTGGGTGGCCTCGCGCGCGGAAGCGACCAGCCGCCTGTATCGCATGAGCCGGAACGGCGACCCGGCCACGCATCGGCTGTGGGGGCTGGTTCGCGATCAGGTGTCTGCATCGCCGGCGGCCTTTCAGGACCAGCATCGGCTCGAGCGCGTCCTGGCCGATCGGCGCACGAAGTCGCAGCAGTTCTTCGACTCGTCCGCCGGCGAGTGGGACCAGCTTCGCGAGGAGTTGTTCGGCAGCCACGTCCATCTGTCCGGCCTTGCCGCGTTCCTGGACGACAACTGGGTCGTAGGCGACCTCGGGTGCGGCACCGGCGCGCTCTCCGCAGCGCTCGCGCCTTTCGTGGAACGCATCATCGCGGTCGACGATTCTGCCGCGATGCTGTCAGCGGCGCGAAAGCGACTGCGTCGTTGTTCCAATGTCGAGTTGAAGCGAGGCCGTCTCGAATCGCTCCCGATCGACAACGAGACGCTCGACGCGGCGGCGCTGACGCTCGTGCTGCATCATCTGCCGGAACCTGCCCACGCGCTGCGCGAGGTGGCTCGCGTGCTCAGGCCCGGCGGCCGCGTGCTGGTGCTCGACATGCTGCCGCACGATCGGGAGAGCTATCGGCAACAGATGGGACACGTGTGGCTCGGGTTCTCCGAGGCGCAGATGTCCAGCTATTTGTCGGAATCCGGTTTCGATCGCGTTCGAATCAATCCGCTTCCGGCCGAGCCGGAAGCCAAGGGGCCCGCGTTGTTCATAACGACAGCGAGACGAACCAGTTGACACAGAGAACACGGAGGTCACGGAGATCACGGAGTTGTTTTGGTTTTCTGATTGAAGATCTCCGTGATCTCTGTGGTCCCCGTGATCTCCGTGTTGACAAGGAGCAAAACCGATGACGACCGTAACGGAAAAGGCGCACGCATTCGAAGAGACGATCCAGGCGCGGCGTCCGCCGTACAAAGTGGCGAACCTGGCGCTGGCGGAGTTCGGACGCAAGGAAATCCGGCTCGCCGAACATGAAATGCCAGGCTTGATGGCGCTGCGGAGGCAGTATGCGGGTCGGGCGCCGCTGGCGGGCGCGCGGGTGATGGGCAGTCTGCACATGACGGTGCAGACGGCGGTGCTGATCGAGACGCTGGCGCAGCTGGGCGCCGACGTGCGCTGGGTGTCCTGCAACATCTTCTCGACGCAGGACCACGCGGCGGCCGCGGTGGCCGTCGGGCGTCCCGAGACTGGCGGCACGGTCGATCGGCCGCGCGGCATTCCGGTGTTCGCGTGGAAGGGCGAGACGCTTGCCGAGTACTGGTGGTGCACGAAGGAAGCGCTCGTGTGGCCCGATGGGCGCGGACCGACCCTGCTGGTCGACGACGGCGGGGACGCGACGCTGATCGTGCACCGGGGCGTCGAGTTCGAACGCTCCGGCGCCGTGCCCGCGTTCGACGCCGCGAAAGATCCGGAGGAGTGGGGTGTCATCCTCGACCTGCTTCGCGAGACGCAAAAGCAGGACAAGAGGCTGTGGCACGGCGTCGCCTCAACGATGCGGGGCGTGAGCGAAGAGACGACCACCGGCGTGCGCCGGCTCTATCAGATGATGGAGGCCGGCACGCTGCTCTTCCCCGCCATCAACGTCAACGACTCGGTCACCAAGAGCAAGTTCGACAACGTGTACGGCTGCCGGCACTCGCTGCCCGACGGCCTGAACCGGGCGACCGACGTGATGCTGGGCGGCAAGGTCGCGCTCGTGTGCGGCTACGGCGAGGTCGGCAAGGGCTGCGCGCACGCGCTGCGCGGTCAGGGCTGCCGCGTGATCATCGCTGAAATCGATCCGATCTGCGCGCTCCAGGCGGCGATGGACGGGTACGAAGTGACGACCATAGACGAGATGGTCGACAGAGCCGATATCTTCATCACCGCGACGGGCAACTGCAGGATCATCACCGTCGATCACATGAAGCGGATGAAGGACAAGGCGATCGTCGGCAACATCGGCCATTTCGACAACGAGATCGACATGGCCGGATTGAAGAAAGTTCCGGGCATCCAGCACATCAACATCAAGCCGCAGTACGACGAGTGGCGGTTCCCCGACG
The DNA here is from genome assembly GCA_016210935.1 of Acidobacteriota bacterium. Lineage (GTDB taxonomy): Bacteria > Acidobacteriota > Vicinamibacteria > Vicinamibacterales > JACQTH01 > JACQTH01. The sequence continues at coordinate 2,406 of JACQTH010000266.1, forward strand.
GCCACAGCGTGATGGTGCTGGCCGAGGGCCGGCTGCTCAATCTGGGCTGCGCGACCGGCCACCCGAGCTTCGTGATGTCGGCGTCATTCACGAACCAGGTGATGGCGCAGCTCGAGCTCCACGCCAATGCGGAGAAGTACGAAAAGAAGGTCTACATGCTGCCGAAAAAGCTCGACGAGCAGGTCGCCCGGCTGCATCTGGATCATCTCGGCGTGAAGCTGACGACCATGACGCCGGAGCAGGCCGACTACATCGGGGTCCCGGTGGAGGGGCCGTACAAGTCGGATCATTATCGGTACTGAGAGGTCACGGGGTTCGGGATTCGGGGTTCGGGATTCGGAGGAACGATCGGCGTCTTTCGAATCCCGAATCCCAAATCCCGAATCCCGGCTACCGGAGGTTCTTCCGGAAGAATCCCACACTCCTCTCCCACGCCAGCTCCGCGTCCGCTCCGGAATACGCGTCGGGCCGCGTGTCGTTGAAGAACGCATGACCCGCGTCGTAGAAATGCGCCTCGATCGGCTTCCCCGCTCCCTTGATCTTCTCGACGAGCGCGCGCGCGTTGGCCTCCTTCACATAGGGGTCGCTCTTGCCGAAGTGCGCCTGAATCGCGCCCGTGATCTTCTCCGGATGAATCGCAACGTTCGGATGGATTCCGTAGAAGTCCGAGGCGGCCGCGATGCGGTCGCCATGCTCGCAGGCCGCGAACAGCGCGAGTTGACCGCCCATGCAAAAGCCGACGGCGCCGACCTTCTTCGGCTGCACCGCGTCGAGGCCCGACAGATAGTCCGCTGCGCCGCGCAGATCCCGGGCCGTTTCGGCGATGTTCAGCGCCATCATGAACTTGCCGGCCTCGTCCGGACTTGTGGTGCTCCGGCCGTGGTACAAATCCGGCGCCAGCGCGACGAATCCCGCCCCGGCGAACCGATCGGCCACAGCCTTGATGTGATCCACGAGGCCCCACCATTCCTGGATCACGATCAAACCCGGCCCTGTTCCTGACGGCCGGGTCAGATACGCCTCTCGCGTGCTGCCGTTGGCCGTGAACTGGATCATGTGTCCCGCCACGAGTTCACCTCCAGAAAGGCCCGATAATAACGGGATTGGGGATTCGGGGTTCGGGATTCGGGGATTTGGCGGTCGGGGCTGGAGGCCGCGCACCCCGCTGGTCTGGGGGTCGCGGACGGCCGATACAAAGAGGAGTACATGAAGATCCTGGTTGCCGAAGACGACGCAATCTGCAGGCGTTTGCTGGAAGGGACCCTAAGGGGTTGGGGATACCAGGCGGTTGCGTGCGTGGATGGGGAGCGGGCGCTCGATGAGCTGATGAAGCCGGAGGCCCCCTCAGTCGCCATCCTCGACTGGATGATGCCGGGTCTGGATGGGGTCGATGTCTGCCGTCGCGTCCGGGCGGAGAAGGCCTTCAAGACACCGCCCTATCTGATCATGCTGACCGCAAACAACCGGCACGAGGATATCGTCGCCGGGCTCGACGCGGGCGCCGACGACTACATGGTCAAGCCGTTCAACGTCGACGAGCTTCGTGCCCGCGTGCAGTGCGGCGTGCGCGTGGTCAGCCTCCAGAAGGCGCTCGCGGATCGGATTCAGGAGCTCGAGGAGGCCATGTCGCGCGTGAAACGCCTGCAGGGGCTTCTCCCCATCTGCGCGTATTGCAAGCGGATTCGCGACGGCCGCAATTACTGGAATCAGGTGGATCAGTACATCGGGGAACATGCCGATGTGCAATTCAGCCATGGCGTCTGTCCCGAGTGCTCGAGCGCCCTGGACGAAGAAATCGAGTCGCACGCGCAGGAGAGGCGCCGGCGCGAGTAGCGAAGCTTCGCCTCAAACCGCCGAGTCACGGCACCGGCGGAACCCCGAATCTTCGCTACTAGTTGCGCGGCCGCTCCGGCGGCCGCGCCTAAGACAGCTCCTAAGGCGGATCGGAGAAAACTTGCTTCATCTGTGATCATGTCCGCCTTAGGAGATGTCTAAGCCCCACTCTTCGTGGCTTCCGCCTTCAGGCGGAAGATCAGAGCTGGTCCGCAGTCATCCGGCACGACCCCTGCACTCTCCACTAGCCGTGCTTGCACGGCTAGAACGTGTGCAAAACGGTCACATTTCCCGTGCAAGCCCGGCTTTGGAGGAAATCAATGGCGGGCGAGCTCAACCTTGCTCCACGACGCGGGGCGAGTGTATGGGAACGGGA
>JACQTH010000021.1 GCA_016210935.1 Acidobacteriota bacterium
GCAGTGGCACGATGCGATCCACCTTCAAGTTGCCCTTCGTGATGTTCTCCATCAGGTTCGCGGCATAGGGCTGCGCCGCGGCGCCTGGGCTGTAGACGTCGACTTCAACCAGGATCCGTTCTCGCGGGATATACGCCATCAGGAGCGTGTCCGCGTGCGGATTGCCGGCGATCCGGTACAGATGGATCGTCATGGTGTCATCTTTCAGCACCATCTCGTCATCCACCGTCTCGATCTTCAGCGGCTTCGGGTTTTTCGCGAGCGCGTCCGGCGCGAGTGTGTGCGATCGGGCGATCGCGTCCTGATAAAACGAGGCGTTCGCCTTCTGCGTGATGACCGTCAGACCTTCCGACACCGCCGCGCGGATTCCACCGGAATGATCGAAGTGGTGATGCGAGTTGACGACGTGCGTCAGCGGCTTGGCGGGCCGCAGCTCGCGCGCCTTCGCAATGACCGCCAGCGTTCGCGTGTCGTGCTGTGGCGCTTCGATGAGCAGCAGGTGGTCGGCGAATTCCACCAGGACGCTGTGATGTGATTGGCCGGCCAGCAGCCAGATCCCTTTCGCGACTTCCTCGGTCGTGACGTTCGCCGGCGGGGGCGCCGAGAGGGGCGCGGCTGACGCGGCCGCCGGGGGCGCCGCCAGATCGCCGGCATCTGTATCGACAGCCTGTTTCGTGACGCGAATTTCGGCCGTGCGGTACTTGTCGACGGTCGTCCTGAGGTGCGCCGGCAGCTGCAGTCCGCTGACCTCCTGATAGTCCGCGAAGGTCGTCTCCATGGCGACATCACCGAGGTTCAGGTTGTCGATCATCGAGACGACGCGGGTCGGCAGATGCGTCGAGTTGTCGACGGCCAGCGTGAACGTCCGTCCGTCGGCGGCATTCACCTCGATCGACGTTTCGTTCTCGAAGACCCGCCGGCTCGCGAGTGTTGCGGCCGGATCGAGCGCTGCACGCAGAATCGTGAGCGGGTGATGGTAGATCTCGGCCCGCCGGTCCCTGGCCGCGCTGTTGGAGATCCGCACCGCGTTGCCGTTGGGAGCGACGTTGTATCCGATCTCGCCGTCGATCCCCTGCACCTGTTGCTGCGGCGCCTGCCCCTGAAAGTACGCGAAATTCGGCACACGCGTCTGCTCCAGTCGTGCGCGGCCGGCGGCGAGGTCGATGGCGCGCCTGTAGGCGCTGACCGTAAACGTCTGGGCTGTCGCCTCGGGCGTCATGTCCTGCCCGAGATTGCCGTTGACGCCCTCGCCTTCGAGGACGAGGGTCTTCACTTCCGCGATGCGCTGGCGTCCGCCGAGCGCCGTCGCGGCCTCGTTCACGAGTTGTTGCTCGGGTGTCGCCTGCGCGCAGGCGCTGAAGGTGACGGCACAGGAGATCAGAATGGCGAGCTTTGGTGACATAGCAGCCTCTTGCGCAAGACTATAATCCAGTTTGTCGCCCCGATCGGTTGCGAAAACGTGGGACGAAACTTGGCTTCGTTCGAGCGACGTTCGCTGATACCAAGCTGAGGCTTGGTCCCACGACTGGCTGGACAAGGAGGGTCATGTCACGAACCTCACGCGGGTTTGCCACGGCTCTCGCGATCGTATTCGTTGCAACCATCGCGGGGCACCGTCCGGTAACCGGACAATATGCCGGAAGCCTTGCCACGATTGCGCCCGCGAGCGCCGGTGAGTTGCGGCAGTGGAACGACCGCATCGAGGCGCTGCTTGTCGGAGGCGATCTTCGCGTCGCCCGGATTCAGGACGACACGCTCATGCCTGGTCGTCTCCACGAGCGGTTGGACCAGGTCTATCGGGGCGTTCGCGTCGACGGCGCCGGGGTCACACGCCAGCTCGCGGACGGCGTGGCCGTCTCCGTCTTCGGCACGATCTACGAGGGCATCGATCTCGATCCGACTCCCGCGCTGTCAGTCGAGGACGCCCGCGCGGCGATCGCCCGCGCCGCAGGGAGCGAGCCCACACCTGGCAGCCTGCCCGAGCTGATGATCAGGCCGAACCCGGATGGCGGATACGGTCTCGTCTATGTCGGCCATGCCATGCCCGGTATCGAGATGATGACCTTCGTGATCGACGCGAACACCGGCGCGTTACTCGATCAGCGCAGCGACTTCGAGCGTCAGGTTATCGGGCAGGGGACCGGGGTCCACAACGACCTGAAGAAGGTCAGCGCGCGAGCAGGAACGGGGCTCTTCTTGGCGGAGGACCGGCTGCGACCCGCGCGTATCACGACCTATGACGGGAAGGGCGATTTGAACAACGTCGTGCGGATTCTCAACAACCAGCAGGGCGTGTCCGATTCCAACATTGCGGCCGACACCGACAACGAATGGACTGATGGGCCGACGGTCGACGCCCACGCGTCCTCGGGGTTTTTCTACGACTACCTCTTCAAGCGGTTCGGGCGCCGCGGGATCGACGACAACAACCTGCGGATTGCGGTCTTCATCCACCCCGTGCGCCTCGACGACATTCGGAGCCAGCCGGCAGCCGTCGTTGGCACGTACTACCTCAATGCGTTTCACTGCGGCACCTGCGGCCCCGACGGCCGCGGTGCAGTGCTGTTCGGCGAAGGCGCGCCGATCGGCTTTCTGGGACCCGGCATTACGGTGCACAACTTTGCGAGCGCCTTCGATGTGGTCGCCCATGAGCTCACGCACGGCGTGACGTTTCACACGTCGCGGCTCCCGGGCGTTGGCGAAGGCGGCTCGTTGAACGAAGCGTTTTCGGACATCCTCGGGCTCTCCGCCGAGTTCTTCCACCAGCCCGCTGGCGACGGCCGGCTGCGCGCTGACTACATCATGGGCGAGGACTTGAGCACGCCGTTTCGGTCGTTCGCCGTGCGCGCGGTGGGCAATCCTGCCGACACCGGCAATCCGGATCACTACGACCGCCGCAATCCTGCACGCGGCATCCATTTCAATTCCACGATCGTCAGTCACGCGTTCTACCTCGCGATCGAAGGTGGGACGAACCGCACGTCGGGAAGATCCGTGCGGGGCGTGGGCGCCTCGAATCGCGAACAGATGGAGAGGGTGTTCTTCCGTGCCTTCACGCTGCTGATGCCGCCGAATCCGACATTCGCCCTCGCGCGGCTGACGACCATTCAGGCCGCACGGGATCTCTACGGGCCCGGCAGCGCGGCCGAGCGCGCCGTAACCGACGCGTGGGACGCCGTCGGCGTGCAGGAGCAGTAGCCGGATTCACCCGCGGAAGCGCGTCCCCCGCGGGAAACGCGCCACTGGCGCGTTTCCAGTCGACTTGGCGCACCAGTTGCCGCCGCCAAGTCGAAAGCGGGGCCCCTACCGCGTGGCCGATCGGCACACGGAACGAGACGCCAGCGCCGCAGCTACGAAGATCTCAGATTCTCGTTGAAGAACGCGACTGTCCGCTGCCACGCCAGCTTCGCCGCCTCCGGGTTGTAGCGCACCGTCGTGTCGTTGTTGAACCCGTGCTGCGTCCCCGGGTACTCGAACATCTCGTAGCGGACTTTGTTCGCCTTCAGCACTTCCTCATACGCGGGCCAGCCGGCATTGATGCGTTCGTCGGTCTCCGCGTAGTGGATCAGCAGCGGCGCCTTGATCTTCGCCGCGTCGGCCGCTGACGGCTGCCCGCCGTAGAAGGGGACCGCGCCGGCGAGATCCGGCAGCCGTGTCGCC
>JACQTH010000220.1 GCA_016210935.1 Acidobacteriota bacterium
ATATGAAGCTGCTATGGAAGATCCAACTGGACAACCAGCCGCGGCAGATGCACAACCTGTTTCCGCCGCTGATCGCCGGCAGCGTCAGCACGCGGGCGGGCGAAAAGGAAATCGCCGTGGTCGCCGGCGTTTCCGACAACATCTACGGGATCGACGTCGCCACCGGCGCCTTGCTGTGGAAAAAGCACTTCGACAGTACCTTCAAGGAGGCGGCGGGCGGGCGCGGCGGCGGCGTGCTGTGTCCCGGAGGACTGACGGCGACACCAGTGCTCGCGAAGACCGCGCCGGGGAAGTACATCGCGTATGCGGTATCGTGGGACGGCCGCCTGCGGAAACTGGATGTGGCGACCGGTGAAGAGATCGAACCGCCCGAGTTGTTTCTCCCGCCGAACGGCAAGCCCTACGCGCTGAACCTCGTCAACGGGGTGCTCTACACGTCCACCGCACAAGGATGCGGCGGCAACCCGAACAACTTCTACTCGTACGATCTCGCGACGAAGAAAGTCGGCAACTGGGCGCCGGGCAGCGGCGGTCTCTGGCCGCGCACGGGGCCTTCGGTCGGAAAAGACGGCACGGTGTACGCGGGCAGCGGCGACGGCGACTATTATCCCGACCAGGGGCTGTACGGCCAGGCGATGATCGGCGTGAAGCAGAACCCGCAGACGAAGGCGCTCGAGTTGAAAGACTGGTACGCGCCCTCGAATGCGTACTGGATGCGCAAGCGCGATCTCGACTTCAATGCCGCGTCGCCGATCTTCGATTACAAAGGCAAAGAATATCTGGTGTCTTCGAGCAAGGAATGCCGGATCTGGATGCTCGACACGAGCAAGCTTGGGGGTGACGATCATCGGACGCCGGCCTACCGGACCCCGCTGCTGTGCAACGAGGAGGTGAACTTCACGATGGGCGTCTGGGGCGCCCTGGCGTCGTGGGTGGACGCGGATGGCCGGCGTTGGGTGGTGACGCCGTTCTATGGACCCAAACATCCGCAGTTCAAGGCCGAGTACGAGTACGGCCAGGTCGTGTACGGTGCTGTCGCTGCATTCATCGTCGAGGACAAAAACGGCAAGCCGATCCTGACGCCGGCGTGGATCTCCCGCGACATGTACATGGCCGACCCGCCGGTGGTCGCGAACGGAATTGTGTTCGCCTATGGCAGCGGTGAAAGCACGACGCAGCGCTGGCCTGAACCGGGCCACGTCGGCGGCGCGGCCGGCCGGATTCAAGAATCCACGCACGCGATCGTGTATGCGCTCGACGGCCGCACTGGAAAGGAGTTGTGGTCGAGCGGCGATCAGATCACGTCCTGGAATCACTTCAGCGGCTTGACGGTCGCCAACGGCCGCGTCTACATCGGCACCTACGACGGAGTCTTGTACTGCTTTGGTGCACCGAGTCTCGCACCCGGCAGAACTACGAGCTCACAGGGGCAATGACCATGACGAATCGAATCACGGTGGCATTCAGATTGGCGGCTTTCTGTGCCATTGGGGGCCTCGTTCACGCGCAAGGACGAGGCGGCGCGGATTGGACGACGGGAGGGTTCGATGCGCAGCGGACGGCGTGGGTTCGGAACGATCCGCGCATCTCGGTCGAGACCATGCTGAAACCCGGCGAGTTCGGGCCATTCAAGTTTCTCTGGAAGCTGAAACTCGAACACGATCCAAAGGCCGCGCCCGCGCTGACCGAACCGGTTCTGCTCGATCGTATCGTCGGCTTCCGAGGCTTCAAATCGATCGCGTACGTCGCCACGGCGTCCGAAACGGTCCACGCGGTCGATATCGACTTCGGCATCACGCTGTGGAAGTACCACATTAATTACACCGCGAGCCCGCCACCCATCACGGTGCCCACGCCGCAGTGTCCGGGAGGCCTGACGGCCGCCTTGTCCCGTCCGACGAACTTCGCGCCGATGACGCTTGCCGCCGGCGGCCGAGGCGGCGGTGGGCGCGGGGGCCGCGCCGGCGGTGGAGTCGGCGAACCGGGCAAGGGTGCCATCACGCTCGCGACTGCGGGACAAGCACGGGGTGGCGGTCCGGCCCTGCCGGGCGCACCCGCTCAATTGCCCGGCGCGCCTGGGGCCGTGCCGGGATCGGCGGCAGCGGCCGCGGGCGTCGTGCCCGGCGGTCTGCCTGGTGGCGCGCGCCAGGGCGGTCCCGGCGGTGGCGGCGGCGGAGGTGGCGGCAGTCCATTCATCCCGGGCAATGACGCGGCGTATGTGGTCGGCAGCGACGGGTATCTTCACGCGCTCAACATCCAGAACGGTTGGGACAACATGACCCCCGCGTTGTTCCTGCCAGCAAACACCCGCGCGCAGGGACTCATCATCGCCTCCGCACCCGGCGGGAGCGACGCAGTCGCGTACGCGGCGACGACGCGCGGCTGCGGGAGTCAACCCGATGCGATATGGGCGATGGACCTGGCCAGTCCGCAGAAAACGGTTGTCGCGTTCAAAGCCGGCGGCGCGACGATTGCGGGATCGGCGGGCCCTGCGCTGGGGCAGGACGGAACGGTGTACGCAGCCACCACGGATGGCTCGGCTCTCTTGTCGAGCTCGCTGATCGCGCTCGAGCCGAAGACGCTGAAGCTGAAGGCTTCAACGAGCGTGTCGAAAGAGGGGTTCAGCTCTTCACCCCTGGTTTTCGAGTGGAAAGGGCGCGACGCGGTAGTCGTCGCCGGCGCGAACCAGGTGTTCGTCTTCGATAGCGTCTCGCTGCAAGGCGGACCGATTGCCACGGCTTCAATCGGGAACGGGACCTACGAAAAGGGCGCGCTCGTGAGCTGGCTCGATGCGCAGAGCACGCGGTGGATCGCGGTCCCGTCGAGCCAACGGATTGAGACCTTCAAGGTGATCGAGCAGGAGGGCAAAGTCTCTCTCCAAGCCGGTTGGACATCGCGCGCCATCGCCGCGCCCTTGAGACCGCTGGTGATTAACGGGGTCCTGTTTGCGCTTGCGAGCGGCTCTCCCAAGGCGCCCGCGGTCTTGTATGCGATGGAGGCCGCAACCGGAAAGGAGCTGTGGAACAGCGGCAAGACGATCACCACGTCGGTTTCAGGGCGAGGCGCGTTGTCCGGCGGACAGGGCAACGTCTACGTGCCCGGAGCGGACGGCGTCTTGTATGCCTTCGGTTTCGAGATCGAGAAGTAGTCGGGAGTAGCCCGTTATGCGGCTCGCAACGAGGATCTTGTAACTCTTTCAGTAGTCGGGCCGCATAACGGGCTAGGCGCGCACCGCGCGCCTGCGAGGGAGCGGCGCGGGGCGTAGAGCCGTTCGCGACATCCGGCTCGAATTCGGTGCAGTGAGCGGATGCGCGGGTCCCCGCAAGCGACCGAGCCGGGGCCCGGGGCGGAGCCCCGGTCTAGCGAGGTCTGGCCGTATAGTAATGCGGCACGTACGAAGGAGGCCGCATGGACTACACACGACGTGAGTTCGGGAAGCTCGCGCTGGCGGGCGTACCGACGACGTGGTTGTTCGAACGATCGCGCGTCGGCTCGGCATTCGCGGCCGAGCGGCCCAATTCCGTGATCAATGGCGTGCGGATCGGCACGATCACCTACAGCTACCGCAGCATGCCGGACCAGAGCGCGGAAGCGACGCTGCGGTACATCGTCGACTCCGGCATCAGCGCGATCGAGCTGATGAACGGCCCGGCGGAAAGCTTTGCGGGTTCTCCTGCGCCTCAGCGCGGGGGTGGCGGCGGGGGACGCCGTGGTCAGCCCCCGACGCCCGAGCAGCAGGCGGAGCAACGCGCGAGGGCCGACGCGCTGAGGAAGTGGCGGCTGTCGGTCTCGATGGACAGGTACAAGGCGCTGCGCAAGATGTACAACGATGCCGGTGTGACGATTTACGCCTGGAAATGCCTGAATCCTGCGATGTCGGACGAGGAGTTCGAGTACGTGTTCAACGTGGCCGAGGCGCTCGGCTGCACGCACACGACGCTGGAGCTGACCGACAAAGTCGAGCAGCTCAAACGGATCGGCGCGTTCGCCGAGAAGCGCAAGATCTACGCGGCCTATCACACCCACACCCAGGGCACCATGACCGCATTCGATCAGGCATTTGCCGTGTCGAGAGCCAACATGGCGAACGTCGACTTCGGCCACTATGTCGCCGCCGGCAACGTTGGAGGAACGGCCGTTCAATTCCTCCAGAAGCACCACGACCGGATCGCGAGCTTTCACATGAAGGACCGGACGACCCCCGAGAACGGCGCGAAGAATCTGCCATGGGGCACGGGCGACACGCCCTTGACGGAAATCCTCCAGACCCTCAAGAAAAACAGATGGCGAATCCCCGCGACGATCGAGCTCGAGTACGCCGTGCCCGAAGGGTCCGACGCCGTGAAGGAAGTGGCGACGTGCCTGCAGTACTGCCGGGAGGCGCTCGCCTGATAGGAGGCACTCGTTCGCCACGCAGTTGCTGGGCGATGGGTACGACATCCGGACCGTGCAGCAGTTGCTGGGGCATCGGGACGTGTCGACGACCATGATTTACACACACGTCCTGCAGCTGATCTTGCGCCAACTCGACGGCTTGCTGGCGCCGGCGGGCGTCGAATGCCGCGGGACTAGGCCGACCGGCGTGGCCGCAATTGGGCCGTCTCTTACGGAGGAAGCGCGCCTGAGGTTGCAAGACGGTCCGATCTAAGCCGACCGGTACCGCGGCCCAAGTCCGTCACGCCGGGAGAGGCGTCTTGGTGCTACGATGCAGCCTCTCAGTCGATTGCAGCGAACGCGTGTAGGGTGTGCGTGGGGAGTCTTAGCCGACCGCCGCGGCGGGGTTGTCCCAGAACAGCCACGGGCCCGTTCGCAGTCGACATAGATGTTAGACGGATGGGGACTTCAGGCCAGCCTATCGATAGTTTGCGACAGCGGGCGACCGATTCAAGGGTCTCCTAGTCAGAGGCCGGTGTGGGAGGGCGATATGAGGGATAGGCACACTGGTGTCAAGCTGCTGGCGGCCGTCGTCTCGCTAATCATAATCTCGGGCTACTCCACCTTCAGTCAGCAGTCGGTGCCAGCGGCCCCTCGTACCCAAGTGGTGCTGCTCGGGACAGGGACACCCCGACCCGACCCCCAGCGTTCAGGACCAGCTACAGCCATTGTGGTTAATGGGACGCCGTACCTGATCGATGTCGGACCGGGTGTGGTGCGTCGGGCGCGGGCGGCCGACGAGAGAGGAATCAAGGGACTTGCCGTCACGAATCTTCGCACTGTGTTTATTACCCACTTGCATTCAGATCACACCGTCGGCTATCCCGACCTGATCTTCACCACTTGGGTACAGGGCCGAAAGGGGCCGCTGCAAGTCTATGGACCAGCGGGTCTCCAAACGATGACCAAGTACATCCTGCTAGCGTGGCAGGCCGACATCGACACCCGTACCAGAGGGCTGGAACAGCGCAGTGCCGCTGGCGTTGTCGTCGAGGCGCATGACGTGAAGCCGGGAGTGGTGTATCAGGACGCGAATGTGAAGGTCACCGCCTTCGCGACAAATCACGCAATGGAAAGCTACGGGTATCGCTTTGACGCCTCTGATCGAACAGTAGTGATCTCCGGTGATACAAACCCGAGTCAGGGTGTGATCGATAACTGTCGCCAATGCGATGTGCTCATCCATGAGGCGTATTCAGAAGATCATCGGCCAGCGAACGTACCTGATTGGCTAGAGTACCGATCGAAATACCACACAACGACGACGCAGCTCGCTGAGATCGCGAATAAGACGCAACCGAAGCTCCTGGTCGTGTACCACTGGGGCGGAGGGGCAGCAGGTCGCCCGATTTCCGAGGAGCAGTATCTCGCAGAGATTCAGCGAACATATCGCGGCAAGGTCGTCATCGGACACGATCTTGATGTCTACTGATGGCCAACCGTCTAACATGGCGCTGGAGCCGTCGGCGCCGTTGTCAACCTGAGCGCCGCGGCTCAGCGCCGAGCGTTAGTCGGATCACGGTATTGCCGAATTGCATTGATCGTCGGACCTGGCCTTGATGACAGGGATGTTCCGAACCTGCGACAATCACTCGTGAGTCCGACCGTTCTGCGGAGCGGCCCTTATCGGTTCTTCTTCTTCGCGAGCGACCGGAACGAACCTCCGCACGTTCATGTGGCGCGGGAGGATAAGGCAGCCAAGTTCTGGTTGTCGCCGGTTAGGCAGGCCTACAACGACGGGTTCGGCAAGAACGAATTGAGGCGTATTGAACGACTCGTGCGACAGCACGAAACTGAACTCCTGAAGGCATGGCATGAGTACTTCAAGCCTGGCGGTTGAAACAGCGAGAGCCAGAACGGTACGAGTCACTCCTCGAACGCTAATCGTGGAGCTTCACGACGGCCGAACAGTGTCGGTGCCGGTTGAGTGGTACCCGCGGCTCGCCCACGGCACGTTGAGAGAGCGCCAACAGTGGAGGTTGATCGGGTCCGGGATCGGGATTCACTGGCCCGCGCTGGACGAGGACATCTCGGTGGAAGGTCTTCTGAAAGGCTTGCCATCGGGCGAGAGTCCCGAGTCATTCGCTCGCTGGCTCGCGTCGCGAAATCGACCGGCTAACCGGCGCTTGCAGCCGGCGAAGGCGCGTCGAGCGTCCGGGAAGAACCTCGGCGAGCGTGCGCACCTTCGCGGCTGAAGCGCGAATCGTTAGACGGACAAGAACGAAATCTCTTGTGATCTTTCTTTGAAGCATCATTGAGCACGCCCGACCACCGAGGTGATGCGTTGTGGGGCGACGCTCGGGCGCGTGCGAACGGCTGAGTACCCCGAACGTTCCGCGGAACGCTCCGCGGCGCGAGCCTCCTGCATGAATCGGCCCGTGCCGAGTCAACACTGGGGTGAGGCGGGCGCAGGTGCTCACCTCACCGCCGGGGGGATGCCCACGGCACGCCAGGGTTGGGTATTGCCAGCGGCGGGCGCTCACGCGCGGCTCCGGCTCGCGCCGACGGCGCCGACGAGCGGCGCCCAGGGTTGCGACAGCGGTGGACCGGGACACGCTCACACGTGTCGGCTGACTCGCACACCGCCCGTCTGGTGGCAGCGCTGGGCCGACCTTGCGGCCGTTCACGGGCAGGATCCCGTTGTGTGACCGGCCAACGGTGGTGAGTTGTGGCACCAGTGCTCAGGCGGGCCGTCTAACAGCGCAATGCAGCCGTCGAGCGGCGCATCAACGACCGCGCTCAATCGAACGCCTCGCGTCGGAGACTTCGCGGTGGCGATGATATCTCGCGCGTCGATGCTCAATCGCACATCAGGCCGCGCCACTCGCGGCTGATTGCGCAGCCGTTATACCGACGGAGAAAACGAAGAACTTCAGATCACTCTGCTTCGGGGGTTCTTGCGGCTTCTTGGTGTTCATCGGGGCGTTGTGCTGCTTCGTGCGGGCGGCGGCC
>JACQTH010000221.1 GCA_016210935.1 Acidobacteriota bacterium
CTTCGATCTCGACGTTGGCACGCGTCGTGTCGAAATGGTTGTTGTTCGGGACAATCTCGCCGGGCTTCAGGACGGTGTGAAACAGGATCCGCTCGGCCGCCCGCCCCTGATGCGTCGGGATGATGTGCTTGAAGCCGGTCAACGTCCGGACGACGCGCTCGAAGCGGTAGAAGGATCGACTGCCCGCATACGACTCATCGCCCTGCATCACCGCGCCCCACTGGGTGGCCGACATGGCGCCGGTCCCTGAATCGGTCAATAAGTCGATCAGGACATCTTCGGCGTGCAGCAGGAAGACGTTGTAGCCCGCGGTCCGCAGGGCATGTTCGCGCTCGTCGCGCGTGGTGAACTTGAGCGGCTCGACCGACTTGATCCGGAACGGCTCGATGATGGTGCGGGTGATCACGTTCGCCAGTTCTGGACCTTGAGTCCCTTCACCCGTTGAAACTCGCTGACGTTGTCGGTGACGAGGACCAGGCGATGGGAGAGCGCCTGGGCCGCAATGAGCAGGTCGTTCGGGCCGATCGGGGTGCCGGCGGTCTCCACCCGGGCACGGATTCGGCCGTAGGCCCGGGCAGCCCCACGATCGAAGTCCAGGCCTTGAACCTCGCCAACCAAGGCGTCCACCTTGGCGTGATTCGCCTTCCGCCGGGCGCTTCGCTCGGCCCCGTACCGGAGCTCCGCCACGACCACGGAGCTCAGGAAGATGTCCTCTGGCGACGCGCGCTGGATTCGCTCGATGACGGCCGGGTAGCGCCCGGTCAGGTAATCCACCCAGACGTTGGTATCCAACAGATACCGCACGCCTCACTCCAGGTGCGGCCCCGGCTCGACCGGCTCCGGTTCCGGCGGATACGGAAAATCCGCGGCCGACCCGGCGAGCCCGATAAGACGCCGGTTCCACCTCGCCTTCACGGGCTCGAGAATGACGCGCTCGTCCTCTCGGCGGATCCGCACTTCCCGCTGGCCGGTGAATCGGTAGCGCTTCGGCAGCCGTACGGCCTGACTCCCTCCGGTCCGGAACAATCGAGCACGATCGTCCATGAACGCCCCCCGGAATCGAGTATATACGCGGCGTACCTACAGTGCAACGCCGCGTGATACCGGCAGACCTCGCCTGCCGGAATCCCGTCAGCCGCTCGCGTTCGGCCGCGGCTCGGCCGGGCACCGCCATTGCATTCAGGATTTTCGGCCTTGTTTCCCGCCGTGCGAAGTGTAATCAAACCTGCCGCCAGCTCGCCGCAGCTCCTTCCGCACAAGCAGCAGGGAGGGTTCAATGGTTGAGTGGGCCATCGTGGTCTCGGGCGCGGGCGATCTTGACAGGCTCGACGCCGGCCTGAACCTCGAGACCACCTGCAGCGGCCGGCTGGGCGAGGCCCAGACGCGAGCTCGAGAAGCCACACACGCCGCCTTTGGAGCGCCGTGGTTCACGCGGCTTTACTTCGGCAACGAATTCTGCGAGCGCCTGGTGCCGTCTGTGGGGCAGGTCCGCCGCGCGTACGACGCCGCCACGGCGGAGAACCTTCGGTTCTCGCTCCTCACCCCGTACGTGACCGATTTCGGACTTCTCCGGTTGCGAGCGCTCTTCGAGTGGCTGGCCGCCCTGAATAGCCAGGATGTCGAAGTGATCGTCAATGACTGGGGCGTCCTGCACCTGCTCGGACGAGACTTCCCCGCTCTTCGGCCGGTCCTTGGACGGTTGATGAACCGCATGCTGCGCGACCCCCGGATCGCGGCGCACTTCGCGACTGCCCGAGCGCCTTCTGCCGCACTACAGGCGCTCCGGCAGTCGGGGGTCACGTCCGCCGTGTTTCGCATGTTCCTAACCCGCGCCAGCGTCGCAAGGGTCGAGTTCGATAACTTGATCCAAGGCCTCGACATGAACTTCGACGAGCTGGGCGTCGCGGCGTCGCTCTACATTCCGTACGGCTACGTCGCCACGGGTAGGGTGTGCCCGATTGGCTCGCTGTCACTCCGCAAGGAGGAGAAGTTCGACGTCGCGTCGCCGTGCGGACAGCAATGTCAGCTCTACACCCTTCGATTCCGGTATTCCGATTCGCCCTTTGACAACCGCGACCAGGAGTTCATCGAACAGGGCAATACGTATTTCTACGTTCAGGATCCCCCCATGATCGAAGCGGCGGCGCAGATGGTTACCCGCCTGGGCATCAGCCGGCTGGTGTACCAGCCCCGGCTCCCGATGTAAGAGGTGCCGGGCATGAAGATCCTCGCGCCCATCAGCAGTCCGGATGAAGTCGAGATGCTGGCCGCCAACGGTGCCGACGAGCTCTATTGCGGCTTCGTCCCGCGCGAGTGGATGGAGACGTACACCGGCGCCATCTGGCTGAACCGGCGCAGTCCGGCGGGGGCCAACCTGGCTGCCGCCGAATCCCTCGCCGAGCTCGTCCGCCGCGCGCACAGTCAGGGTCTGCCGGTCTTCCTCGCGCTCAACGCGCCGACCTACAATGACAGCCAACTGCGGCAGATCACCGAGCTGGCGCGAAGGGCCGCTGGAGAGATCGGCGTCGATGCCCTCATCGTGAGCGACCTCGGGCTGCTCCTGACGCTCGCCGAACTGGGGCTCCAAACCCGGATCCACATCAGCTCGATCGCGAGCGCCCTCAACAGCCGCGCGATCCAGTTTTACAGCGAGCTCGGAGCCTCGCGCCTCATTCTGCCTCGTGCCTTGAGCCTGCATGAGATCGCCGACCTGGCCAGGATGGCCGACGGCCAGATTGAACTCGAGGCGTTCATCCTCAATGACGGCTGCGCGTTCGAGGAAGGGCTGTGCCACACCACGCACCACCATCGCGTCGGAGCGTTCTGTTGGAATATCGCCCGCTGGAGTTGGGAGCCCTGCGCGGCAGATGGCCGCGCGCTGGCTGCCGACGAAGCGAGTCTGCTCGCCGATCACATGAAGAGCTACCGGGAGTGGATCTGGTTTGTGAATGGCTGCGGACAGCCTCTTTCCCCAAATGGCCTTCCCTACGGGCCGTGCGGTCTGTGTGCGATTCCAGCGCTGGCCCGGATGCGCATCGCCTCGTTGAAAATCGCCGGCCGCCAGGCTTCGTCCTTGCGCAAGTTCGCCAGCCTCCGGCTGGTCAAAGCGATTGTCGACCTGGTTCGGTCCGGCGCCTCACCTGCGGAGGTCGCGGCGCGGGCGCGTCAGATCCGGAACACTCCGGAGTTGTGCGACACCCGGTACATGTGCTACTACCGTGACTTCGACGACGCTTGACGCTTTGAAGCCCCGCGAGGAGTGTGCGACGGCAGCGTCCGCCTTGCCTTGTCGTTCCGGCGGTCCCGTGTGCCGTCAACTTCATGAACGTCTCGGCCTGAGACCATACACCGCCCCGATGGCGAGCCCGCCCGCCGTCGTCTCGACCAGATGCCAGGCTCCATGTGCGAGCGCCGGGCCCAGCGTGACATCCATCACCGCGAACTGATGGAGTGCTTCTGAGATGTACACGAGAACGCCGATGGCCAGACCGAACCGCAGGCCTTCCGCGATGGGTCCCTTCCCTTCATACCCTTTGGGATAGAGCCACGCCATCATGAAGCTCAGGACCAGGTAGTAGGCGACGATGCCGATCATGAGGACTCCGCCAGGCCGGGCGACGTTCGCGAACGACGTGTTCATCCAGTCCGCAGCCACGACGAGATGGAACAGCGCGCTCAGCAAGAAGATCACGATGAAGGCGCCCCCGAAGGCCGACCACAGCTTCTTGTCCATACATCCTCCCTCTGCACTGCCCAGCCCGAACGTCTCACGTCGTGCCTGGGTACGGTCGCCAGCGATAATCCTGCGGCGGAATCCCGCAAACGTGGGAAAAAAGGTCGCCCTTCCGCAAGTCTCGTTCCAGTTTGCCTGCGCGGCGCGCAACTGCTTCGACTGGAGGTCGTTAGGGTGCCGCCGCCCCAACTGAAGGCCCGAGCCCGAAAGCGGCGGATGCCGGAACCTCGGCGCCACAGGGGACGCCTCTGACCATGGCGAAGGACCTTAACAGGGATGTCAACGCCGCGTCACTTCGGATCTGAGCCAGTTCGCGATGGGACTCGACGACCGCGGCCAACCCTCGCGGTCACGCTGACCGCAACGGCGTCGGCCGGCTCTGTTTTCGCCGGCTGGAC
>JACQTH010000233.1 GCA_016210935.1 Acidobacteriota bacterium
GCTGGCCCTGACGGAGCGCCTCGACTCGGAACGCGTGATCGAGCGGGAGACGGTGCGCCAGTATCACGCCACGCTCAGACGGGATGCGCAGCGGCTCAACATCCTGGTCGAAAAGCTGCTCGATTTCGCGCAGCTCGAGGAGGGAAAGAAACACTTCTCCCTCGACCGCGTGAATCTCGCCGACGTGGCGGCTGAAGCGATCACCGCCTTTCAGTCGTCGGGGGTTCCTCCGACCGTTCGAGTGATCGAATCGCGCGATGCCGCCCACATCATGGGCGACAAGACGGCCGTCGTCCAGTGTCTTCAGAACCTGATAGAGAACGCGATCAAGTACTCGCCCCCGGGCTCCCCCGTCACGGTGGAATGGGGCAGGGAGAACGGCAAGGTGTATCTCGAAGTGCGCGACCAGGGCATAGGCATCCCGCCGTCCGAGCACGACAAGATCTTCGAAAAGTTCTACCGTGCACCGAACGCACGGGCGTGGCACGCGCAGGGAACGGGAATCGGCCTGGCGCTCGTTCACCGGATCGTGGACATTCACGGCGGGTCCATCGACGTCGAGAGCCGCCCCGGCGAAGGCAGCCGCTTCCGGCTGGTCTTTCCCCAGGCCGCACGCACGTGAAGAAGCGAATTCTCCTCGTCGAGGACGATCCCGGCATCAGCATGGCCGTCCGGGACGAGCTCGAATTCGAAGGATTCGCCGTCGAAGTGGTGCAGGACGGCGGCGTCGCCCTGGAATCGATCCTGCGTTCGCCGCCCCACCTGGTCGTGCTGGATTTGATGCTGCCGGGAAGGAACGGCTTCGAGGTGTGCTCCGACATGCGGAAGCGCGGCATCACCACGCCCGTCGTCATCGTGACGGCGCGAGGACACGAGGCCGACAAGGTTCGCGGCCTCGATCTCGGTGCAGACGACTATGTCACGAAGCCTTTCAGCCTCGCCGAGCTCGTCGCGCGCATTCGGGCGGTCCTACGCCGGTACGAGCAGCAAGCCACGCCCGACGTCATCCAGCACGGTGCGATTGCCGTTGACGTGAAGAAGCGCCAGACCCTGAAGTCCGATACGCCGATTGAACTGACGGAAAAGGAGTTTCAGATCCTGACGTTTCTCATGAACAGGCCGGGCGAGGTCGTGACACGCGACGAGTTTCTCAAGGAGATCTGGGGGGAGGACGTGTATGTGACGCCCCGAACCGTCGACATCCACATTGCCGCCCTGAGACGGAAGCTCGAAGACAATCCGGAAAAGCCCGCCTACATCCTCAGCGTCCGTAACGTCGGGTACAAGTTCAACGCCTAGATTCACCGAAGCTTCATCTGATCTTCATCCGGGCTTGATGCGCTTTGTGCGGTCGCGCTCTAGATTGGTCCCATGTTGATCACCGGCAGAAATCGATTGGCCGAGATCGCGCGGCGAAATCGCGGCGAGATCGTCGCAAGCCGCCTCACGCGTCGTGACTTGATGAAGCTGGGACTGTTGACGAGCGCCGGCCACCTGGCAGCGAAGAAAGGATTGAGCAGCCGGGTGTCCGGCCAGACGCTCGAAAGTCCGCCCACACGGCCGTTCGTGGAGCCGCTGCCGATTCCGCCGATCAAGATGCCGGTGCCCGCCTTGCTGCCCGCGCCTCAAGTCGTGCCAGCCCCAGGCGAAGCCCGGACACAACCCCACCAGGTGATGGCGTTGGTTCCGCCTCGGCTGCTGTACGAAGTGCACCAGCGCGAAGCCTTCCACAGCTTTCATCCTGATCTTCCCCCGAACACGATCTGGGGGTTCGATGGGGTCTGTCCGGGGCCGACCTACCATGCGCGCTACGGCGGGCCGATCCTCGTTCGCAGCTTCAACGACCTCCCCCAGGATCATCGGGGGTTCGGGATTCCCCAGGTCTCGACGCATCTCCACAACGGCCACACACCGTCGGAGAGCGACGGGTTCCCCACCGATTTCTACCCCTCCGTCATCGGCGGTCCCGAGCGTTTCTACGACCATCACTATCCCAACGCGCTCGCGGGCTTCTCCCAGCAGCCGCCGGGCGATCTGCGGGAGGCGCTCAGCACGCTCTTCTACCACGACCATCGCGTGGACTTCACCGCGCAGAACGTCTACAAAGGCCTGGCCGGGTTCTATCTCCTGTTCAACGAATGGGACTCCGGCGACGAGACGACCGGATTCCGGCTCCCGAGCGGACCCTTCGACGTCCCGATGATGTTCGCGGACAAGCTGTTCGATTCGGATGGCCAACTGTTCTTCGATCTGTTCGGTCTCGACGGGCTGCTGGGCGACAAGTTCACCGTCAACGGGAAGATTCAGCCGTTCTTCCAGGTGCACCCGCGACGATATCGGTTCCGCTGGCTGAACGTCGGCCCCTCGCGCTTTTACAGATTCTTCCTGACCGATCTGCAGAATCCGGACAGAGCCATCCCCTTCACGCAGATTTCGACCGACGGCAACCTCCTCCCGCGATCGGTCGCCGTGACTGACGTCATCATGGCCGTTGCAGAGCGGACGGACGTGATCGTCGACTTCTCCCAGTTTGCGCCCGGCACCTCGATCTACCTCGAGAATCGTCTGGAGCAGGTAGACGGGCGCGCGGGGACGGGCCGCTTCTTCGCGCCGGGCGAGGGAAACCTCGTGCTTCGGTTCGATGTCGTGCTGCCTCCGGTGCGGGACGACAGCCTTCCTCCTCCGTACACCTTTTATCAGGTGCCGCGGCCGACCCCGGCCGAGCTCGTCAAGGCGCGGGTGCGAACGTTCCTCTTCGACCGGATCAGCGGGCAGTGGGCGATCAACGGGCGGTTCTTCGACGGGGAAACGGTTCGCGCCGCCCCGATCGAAGAATCAGGCGAGATCTGGATTCTGGAAAACCAACCGCCCCGCCAGCCTGATGCTCGTGGGTGGGCGCACCCCATTCACATCCACCTCGAGGAGTTTCAGGTGCTCTCTCGCGACGGGAGGCCACCGCCGGTGGTCGAGCAAGGTCGCAAGGACGTGGTGCGTCTCGGCGTCAACTCGCAGGTGCAGGTGTTCCTGCGGTTCCGGGACTTTCTTGGTCGATATCCGATGCACTGCCACAACATTCTCCATGAAGACCACGCGATGATGCTGCGGTGGGACGTCGTTCCCGGGCCAAAACGGGAGCGCCCTGGCGCTGTCATTCGGTGAGGCGAGACTCCGATTCGCGGAGCAGCCGCGCGGATCCTGTCCCTTGTCGTAGGCTCCGGCTTTGGCCGAACCGCACAGGAGGCGAGAAATGCCAGGCGTGAGCAGGAGAACCTGGTTGGCTGTCGCAGCGGGTGGACCGCTGGCAGGCGCGCTTCTCGCCCGACGTGTTGATAGCGTCAAGCAGAGGCGACGCGGCGGCTTCAGGGCCGGCTTCTTTCCGAACGTTCCTCTCCGCACGCACGAAAACAC
>JACQTH010000224.1 GCA_016210935.1 Acidobacteriota bacterium
TCATGGAGCACGACCAGGTCGAAGGTTCCACGGCCGGCTGCGTAAAGGCCGTATCCCGACATGCCGACAGCGGCGAGCGACATCGCGGCGCGGCGCGGGGCGCGAGCCATGGTGAATCACCATCCTGACACAATGAAGCTAGGTCTTGTTCTTTCGATGCTCGTCGTGGCGGCGGTCGCGGGCACTAGCCGTGCTTGCACGGCTAGTAACGAAGCTTCGCGTGCTTCAGTGATCGGTCTGAGGCGAAGCTTCGTTACTCCGCTGTCTGGTCGCGAGCAGCCTCCGCGCCTTCACGACGCGTTCGACGAGATCCTGGATCTGTACGTCAGAGACGGGCTCGTCTACTATTACGCGCTGAAGAAGGAGCGTGCGCGATTCGATCGCTACGTCAACAGCCTCGGGCAGCCGGCGGCGCTGGAGACCGCGCGGACGTCCAAGGGGCGGGAGCTGGCGTTCTGGATCAACGCGTACAACGCGTTTGTGCTTCGGACGGTGATCGATCACTATCCGATCCGAGGCAAGTTCGAGAAATATCCTCCCGTGAGCCTCCGGCAGGTCCCCGGGGCCTTCGAGCGGATCACGCATCGCGCAGGCGGTCGAATGGTGACGCTCGATGAGATCGAGAAGGCGATTCTGCCGCGGTTCAACGATCCCCGCGTGTATTTTTCGCTGGGTCGGGGCGCGGTCGGCAGCGGGCGGCTGTTCAGCGAGGCCTATCGGGAGGATCGCCTCGAAGAGCAGCTGGGGCGCGCCGCCGCCGAAGTGGTGCAGCGGCCGGAGCTGTTTCGCGCCGACCGGCTCGAGGGGGCGGTGGCGGTCACGCCGATTTTCGGGTGGCATGAGGCGGAATTCGTCGCCGTCTACGCGCCGAAGCAGCAGCGATTCGAGTCGCGCAGTCCCATCGAGCGCGCGATTCTCGCGTTTGTCGAACCTCACCTCTTCCCCAACGAGCGCGAGTTCATCGCCGACAACAAGTTCAGCGTCAGATATCTCGAGCTGGATTGGCGGCTGAACGATCTCACAGGAAGGTGATAATCACGGGGTTTGGGATTCGGGGTTCGGGATTCGAAAGACGGAACAGACGAATCCCGAATCCCAAATCCCGAATCCCGTGAGCTGCCGATGGATCTTGGACTCACTGGAAAGATCGCTCTCGTCACCGGGTCGAGCCGCGGGCTGGGCTTCGCGAGCGCACGCGCGCTCGCCGCCGAAGGGTGCCGCGTCTGCATCTGTGCGCGCGGACTGGAGCGGCTTCGCGAGGCGGCGGACGAGTTGGCAACTCTTGCCGGGGGCGATGACCGGATTCTCGCGGTGGCGGCTGATGTCGCCACGCAAGTGGGTGTCGCGACGATCGTCGCCCGGACGGTCGAGGTGTTCGGCGGGCTGGATATCCTCGTGAACAACGTCGGATTGGCAAGAGGCGGCGGCATTCTGGACACGAGCGACCGCGAGTGGGAGGAAGCGATCGATCAGACGCTGTTTCCGGCCATTCGGGCGTCGCGTGCGGCGGTGCCCCACATGCGCGCGCGGGGCGGCGGCGTCATCATCATGATCACGTCGATTTGGGGGCGCGAATCGGGCGGCCGCATGACCTACAACGCCGTGAAGGCCGCTGAGACCAGCCTCGGCAAATCGCTCGGGCAGCAGCTCGCGCGGGACAATATCCGCGTGAACAGCGTGGCGCCCGGCTCGATTCTGTTCGAAGGCGGCTCGTGGCACCGCCGCCAGCAGGCCGACCCCGACGGGATCGCGCAATTCATCCGCCAGGAGCTGCCATTCGGCCGATTCGGCCGCGCGGAGGAGGTCGGCGATGTCGTGGCGTTTCTCGCGTCGCCGCGCGCCAGCTGGATCAGCGGCGCCTGCATCCCCGTCGACGGCTGTCAGTCGAGATCGCTCATCTGAAAGGCAACCGCGGAGCACGCGGAGATCCTTAATGTAGTATTCTCTGCGCGCTCTGCGTTCTCAGCGGTTGCATTTTCTTCGCCTTCCCGAATCCCGAACCCCGAATCCCTAATCCCGGCGTCCGCCGAAGGCGCACCGATCTTCGTGGCTTCCGCCTGAACCTTGTGGAAAACGCGCTTCTTCCAGGCGTTTTCCACGGGTTCCTTCAGGCGGAAGATCTGCGGCCGAAGGCCGCGTAATACACCGGAATCCCCGCCAGCACCACCCCGAACACCACTACCGTCCAGAACGTATCGGTCAGGAGCGCGTTGGCCATCAGGTAGATGACGCCCAGGAGGTAGACGATTGGCACGAGCGGGTACGCGATGACTGTGTACGGACGGCGCAAATCCGGTCGATTCCGGCGCAGCGTGAAGATCGCTGCGACGCTGAGCGCATAGAAGGGGAGCATGGCTTTCACGAACGCGTCGATCAGCTGCTCGAAGGTTCCCGCCAGGACGAGGCCGATGCCGAGCAGACCGGCCAGGGCGATCGCCACATGGGGTGTCTTGTATCGCGGGTGTACCCGGGCGAGGGCCGGGAAGAACAGCCGATCCTCGGCCATCGCGAAAAAGATGCGCGGGTTCACCAGCATCGTGCCGTTCAGCGAACCAAAGGTCGAGATCATCACGACCACCGACACCACCGACACGCCTACCCGCCCGAACAGGACATTGAGCGTGTCGGCGGCCACGAGCCGGGAAGCGGGCATGGCGTCAATCGGAATGACATACAGGTAGGCGGCATTGGCCAGCACGTAGATCGCGATGATGGCCAACGTGCCGATGATGAGGGCGCGGGGCAGGTTGCGCTGGGGGCTGGCGACCTCGCCGCCCGCAAATGCCAGATCCGCGAAGCCGTCATACGCCCACAGGACCGAGACGATCGCCAGCCCGAACAACCCCGCCTGCACTGGCCCGCCGGGGGCCACGAGATTGCTCGCGCTCGCGCCGTGCGCGCCGCCGAACAGGAAGGAGGCGACGACCAGCAGCACCAGGGCGCCGTATTTCATGATGGTCGACATGCCGACGATGGCGGCCCCCCAGAGCGCTCCGCGGATATTGATGACGGTGGCGAACGTGATCGCTCCTATGGCGACGTAGTCCGCCGCCTGTTCGTGCACGATCGGATCGATTCCGATCGAGCGCAGCAGGTACTCGCCGAACACCGTCGCGATGCTGCCGACGGCCGCCGCCCGAACCAGCACCAGCTGCGCCCATCCGAACAGAAACGCGGTCATCCGCCCCCAGCCTTCCCGGAGATAGACGTACAGGCCGCCGGTGTGAGGCAGCGCGGCCGCCAGCTCGGCGATCGACAACGCACCGCACAGCGTGATGACGCCGCCGAGCATCCAGGCGAAGAGCATCAGCTGCGGATCCGGAACGCGCGCGGCGATGCCGGCGGGCGTCCGGAAGATGCCCGAGCCGATGGTGATCCCAATCACGACACCTACGGAGCTCCAGAGACCGAGCTGGCGGACGAGGTGGGGCTGGGATGCGGCTGCGGCCGATATCGGGGAGGGCATGGATTGATACTCCATTTGAAAATCTGGTGATTGAGAATTTGGTGATTGATTGTGAGATTGAGGAATTGAAGATTGAAAGATCTATTGTCGATTGTGATCTCAATCTCCAATAGTTCGACAATTACCAGATCAGCCAATCGTTCAATCAGTTACCAGATTTTCAATCACTAGATTTTCAAATGTCATTTCTTGATTATTCCCAGCTCCTTCACCTTCTGCTGCAGACTCTGCCGGTGCATCCCCATGGCGGCCGCGGTCCGGGAGATATTCCAATCGTTCTCCGACAGCCGCCGTTCGAGGTAGGCGCGCTCGAAGCTCTCGATCGCTCGTCGTCGCGCCTCGTGATAGGGCAGGTCCTGAAGCTGGCCGAAAGCGGCGTCCGGCGGCGGCGTCGCTGAAGCCTGACGTGTGCCGCCGTCAACCGGAGCGAGATCGTCCGGTTCGATCGCCTCGCCGCGCGCCAGGGCGGCGGCGCGCTCGACGGTGTTCCGCAGCTCGCGCACGTTGCCCGGCCAGGACTGCGATCGGAGCGCGTCGACCGCCGCAGGCGAGAACCGGCGCGCCCGCGGCTGATGGCGGGCGATGGCCTCCTCGAGAAAGGCCGACGCCAGTTGCGGAATATCGTCGCGGCGATCGCGAAGCGGCGGCAGCGCAATCTCGACGACCTGCAGCCGGTAGAGCAGATCCTGGCGGAACCGGCCCTCCGCCGTCTCACGCGCGAGGTCCTTGTTCGTGGCGGCCACAAACCGCACGTCGACACGAATCGAGTCGTTGCTCCCGACCCGCTCGAACTGACGCTCCTGGAGCGCGCGCAGCAGCTTGGCCTGCGTGCCGAGACTCATATCGCCGACTTCGTCCAGGAACAGCGTGCCGTGATGCGCCGCCTCGAGCTTGCCGCGCCGCCGCTGATCCGCGCCGGAGAACGCGCCCCGCTCGTGCCCGAACAGCTCGCTTTCGATGAGCGTGTCCGGAAGCGCCGCGCAGTTCATCGCGAGGAACGGGCCATCGGCACGATGGCTGCGCCCGTGCAGCTCGCGGGCGACGAGCTCCTTTCCCGTCCCGCTTTCGCCGCGGATCAGAACCGTGAGGTCGGTCTTCGCCACGCGCTCGATCAGGTCGTACACGCGGCGCATCGCTTCGCTGCCGCCCAGAAGCGATCCAAACTCGGTGTACGACCTGAGCTGTCTTCGGAGGTGCTCGTTCTCCCGCGCGAGGCCAATCCGATCCGCAGCATTACGGGCGATAGCGCGCAACTCGTCGATATCGTACGGCTTTGTCAGATAGTCGAACGCGCCCAGCTTCATGGCCTCGACGGCGGTCCGCTCCGAGCCGTGCGCGGTGACGATGACGACGATGGGCGGGTGCGGCCTCGCCTGGCTCTTTCTCAACACCTCGAGGCCGTCCAGGCCCGGCATGTTGAGATCCAGGAACACGAGGTCCGGGCGATCCTGCTCAATCATCGTGATCGCCGCCGCCCCATCGGGCGCTTCGGACAGCACGTACTTGTCCCGCTGCAGCGCGCGGCGCATCCCGTACCGGCTCCCCGGCTCATCGTCCACGACGAGCACTTTGATCGCGTCAGTCATCTCAGTAGAAGGTACCTAAAGTGCCTGGAGTGCCTAGAGTGCCTGTAGTGCAAGTGAGAGCGCCTTCTCCGCACTTAAGGCACTCCAGGCACCCTAGGCACCTCAGGCACTCTGAGTCACTGGAAGCTCGATCACGAACCTGGTCCCGCGACCTTCCGACACCGGGCTTTCGAGCCTAATCGTACCTCCGACCATTCGAATCTGTTGATTCACGATCGCCAGCCCCAGCCCCGTGCCGCGCTGGCGCGTGGTGAAGAATGGCTCGAACACCCTGGCCTGCTGCTCGCCGGGGATGCCGTGCCCGTCATCTTCGACCATGACGCGGACACCGGCGCCGCGCGTTGTCGGCGCCACGGTCGCGGAAACAACCACACGACGGGAGTCGGCCTGAAGAGCATTGACGATCAGGTTCGAGAACACCTCCGACAGTTGGTCCGTGGTGATGCCGCCCACGCACGCGCCAAGAGCCTCGACGCGGGCGTTGACGGACGCGTCGAGCGAAATGCCCCGGCGGTCGGCGTCCGCGCGAAAAAGCCTGGCCGCTTGCGTCAACGCCGCAGCGGGATTCCCGAACGAGGGTCGCGGCGCACCCGGTGCGGCGCCGGGAGCGCGGTCCTGCATCCGCGCGAACAGCAGCAACTGATGAACGGTACCGGCGAGGCGGTCGATTTCCGAGACAATCATGCGGAGATCGCGATCATCCGGGCTCTGCTCCTGCATCACCTGCACGATCGTCTTGATGGCGCCCAGGGGATTCTTGACCTCGTGCGCGACGGTCGCGGCCAGTCGCCCAATCGTGGCGAGGTGTTTCTCCTGCTGCAGCCGCCGCTCCAGCGTCACGTTGGCCTCCACGACCCCGACATGCTCGAGCGCCGTCGCCATCTGCGACGCGAGCTCAATCAGCGGTGCGGCATCTTCAGACGACATGAGCGGCCATTCACGCGATGGCCCGACGATCAACGCGCCCATGAGCGGTTGATCGACCCCGTGACGGACCGGCACGACGCAGGCCGCTCCGTGTTTGTCCATCTCGCGTCCGAGATCTTCGTCGGCGACTTCGGCGCGGGCGACGGCCGATGCTCCCGCCGGGATCAGGGAGAGGAGCGGATCGCCGCTGTCACCGGCGACGAGGGCGGCCGCTTCGAAGTGAAAGGCAGCTTTGAGAGCGGTGGCCACATGCGCAGCCAGCGCAGCACGATCGGCCACGTTGTGGAGTGACGCGCCAACCTGGCGAGACAACGCTCGCTGCCGCGCGACAGCAGGAAAAACAACGCCAAACACCCGCTCCCGAATGCGACCGGCGAACGGCGCAAGGCCGATCAGAACGGCCGCCAGCAGCGCGGCATCGGTAAGTCGGGGATCGAGCCCATACAGAGACTCGATCCGACTCGAGATCTCGCGCAGGACGAATACATACCCGAAGAGCATCACCGCCGCCGCAACGCCCGCCAGCGCGCCGCGCCGCACGAACAGCCCGAGCGCGTTATATCGGTACACGAAATACGCGAACACACAGGCAGGCGCGAGAGAAGACAGCAGCGATATCGACACCAGGATCGGGCCGACGCCTGGCCGAAGACGATTCGCGCCCGCGAGGAACGTCACGATGAACAACGCCGCGTTGGCGCTGAATGTCAAGCCGACCGCCAGGTAGAGCCGTCCCTCTTCTTTTTTTCTGCTGTGACGCGCGAGCACGAAGTCCGTCACCATCGCGACCAGATGCGCCCACACAATCCAGATGACGAACGGCCGCTCGAAGCCGCGCAGCCGGGCGAGCGGATCCGGATCTGTTGCGTCCGCGAGCCGAAACAGTGCGACCGGAAGCAGCACGAGCGGTGCATAGGTGATGGACACGAGCGGGCGGTGCCAGCGGCGCAGCCCGTCCCGGATGGCCGCGAGACGGACGCTGGCCGTATCCGCGAGCGCGTTCGTCGCGACGATCAGATGCGTGTGCAGCAGCAGAGCGGGCAGGAAGGCGAGCGCGCCAAACGCGACCGTGTCGGCCAGCAGGGAAAGCCGCGGAAGCCAGGCAGCGCCGGGGCCGCCGACTGCAGA
>JACQTH010000258.1 GCA_016210935.1 Acidobacteriota bacterium
GCCGGTTGAATCGCAGCGTCGAGACGTTCGACCGGATCATGACCGACGATCTGGCGCCGGCCGCGGACCTCGATCGCGGCGCCTCGCGACTGCTGGTCCAGACAAGGTTTCTGGCGGCGGCATTTCGCGGATACGAGCGCCGGCTGGCCGCCTCCGGGTCGTTCGATGAGCATGCGCTGCGGGAGCGGCTTCTCGACGGGCCGCGCAACCGCTTTCGGCAAGCCTCCGTTGGCCAAGAGCTCGGCCCCGACGACACCGGGCCGAGCCGGATCGGTCCCATCGCCGACCCACCGGCCTCGCTGGCCCCCGACGATGTCGAATGGCCGTTCCGGCACGTCATCGTCACGGTCGGCGACAGGCTCTGCGATCCGCCGGGGCTGTGGCCGGCCGACTTCGATTTGCTCACGCGTCTTTCCGGCGTCGATCGGATTGATGTCATCGCGACAGAGCAAGTGCTGCGCGCCGGTTTCCAGCAGCGCCTCGAGGATCTCCTCCCGGGCCTCGAGCCGGCTGTAACAGATGCCGCGGCGTCTTCACCGACGTCGGTGCTGGTCACGAGCCAGACGGCGCTCCACCATGTGCATCGGGACCGCGAGGACGAGCTGGTGGTCATAGCCGGCCACGTCAGCGACCGGATACGCCACGGCATTCCGCCCGATCGAATCGCGATCGTCGTTCGTCGTCCGCTGCCGTACTTCTATCTCGCTCGATCGGTGTTCGAGGACGCCGGGCTCCCGCTGCAGACCTCGGAGGCGCTTCCGTTGGCGGCCGAACCGTTTGCCGCTGCGGTCAATGTGATCTTCGAGTGTGTCATCTCGAGATTCACGAGGGCGAGCCTCGTCAACCTGCTGCGATCGCCGCACTTCAGATTTCACGACGAGGAAGGCGAGCTCGATCGTGAAGCGACCGCCACGCTGAACCGGTCGCTCGCCGGCGCGGGCTATCTCGGAGATCTCGCACATCTGAAACGACTCGCCGAGCACTCGAGAGCGGCGCGCTTCGCGCATCGGATCACGACCGAGCTCGAGCCGCTGGCGTCGAGAGCCACGGCCTCCGCTCTGGTCGAAATGCTTCTCTCATTCATCAAAGCCCACGATCCAGCCCCCAGCGCTTTTGAAGGGACGGGCAGAGAGGCGCGTGCCCGGGCGGCCGTCCTTCAAACCATCGAAACGCTCCGGCGGGCGTATCTCCAGCACGACGATCCGGTCATGCGATTCGAGGATCTCGCCATCACGATCAAACGCCGAATCGAACAGCAGACATTCGGTCTTCCCGGCGACGCCGGCGGCGTTCATCTCGTCGACGCGCAGACCGCCGCGTACGGCGAGTTCGACGACGTCTATCTCGTGGGACTGGTCGAAGGGGAGTGGCCGGAGCGCCATCGGCCGAGCATCTTCTATCCGGCTTCGCTTCTGTATCAGCTGGGCTTGCCGCGGGAACGCGAACGCGTTCATTCGATTCGTGCCGCGTTTGGCGACCTGCTCGATCTCGCGCGCCAGCGGGTGTGCGTCTCGACCTTTACGCTCGACGGCGACGACATCGTCGAGCCCTCGACGCTGCTCGAACAGCTCGAACACTGCCGGCATGCCCAAGACCAAGCTAAAGAGCCTGTGGATTTATCGGCTGCGGGCTGCGGGCTTCAGGCTCCAGGAATGCAGTTTCCGGAGCAATCTCGCCGAAGCCCGAAGCCCGTAGCCCGTAGCCAGGAAAAAAGTGGGTCCCGGCAGGATTCAGAGGCAGCCTCATGGCTCGCCTTGCGCCAGAGCCGGACGCCCCATGCGGACCCGCGGTTTCACGGCGAGGCCGGCCCGCAGAATGCGAAAGCGTACTCGGTCACGTCGATCGACCTGTATCTCGATTGCCCGTTCAAGTATTTCGCCACTCACGTTCTGAAACTGCAGGAGGATCCCGAAGATGAAGAGTCGATGAGCCAGAAGACCAGAGGGAAATTCGTTCACGAGGTCTTCCGGACGTTTTTCGAGCGGTGGCGCCAGCGGGGTGAAGGGGCTATCACGGTCGACTCCATCGATCGCGCTCGATCGCTCTTCCGGGAAGTGGTCGGGGAGCGGCTGGCGGCGCTCGGGCCATCGGAGGCGAACCTCGAACGGACGCGACTGCTGGGTTCGCCGGTCGCCGCGGGTCTTGGCGAACGGGTGTTCCGGATGGAGGCCGAGCGCCCGGCGCCAATCGTCGATCGTCTGCTGGAATTCAGACTCGACGGCGAGTTCGAAATCGCGCACGGCGAATGCACGCGGCGGCTTCGGCTCGCGGGAACAGTGGACCGCCTCGATCTGCTGGCGGACGGATCGCTGCGACTGATTGATTACAAGCTTGGTCGCGGACCGCAGGCCGGCCGGGCGATTCAGCTTCCGATCTATGCCCTGATGGCGGAACAGCGGCTGGCCGGGTACCGCGGCCGCCGGTGGGTGCCCGGCGAGGCGGGGTATCTCGCTTTCGGTCGTCAGGAATTCGGGTCGATCGGCGAGACACCGACCGACCTGGCTGAGCAGATCAGCGAGGGACAACACCGGCTGCTCTCGACCATCGAGGCGATTGAGCGGGGCAGCTTTCCTCCGCAGCCGGCCGAGCCCTTCTTCTGTAGCACGTGCGTGTACTCGTCGGTATGCCGGAAGGACTACGTGGAGGTAGAAGAGTCGTAGTGCTCGCCTTAGGCCGTGCCGTCAACGAGGTCGAATTCGTTCGACTGCGCGGATGCGCGGCGAGCCCGGCTAAAGCCGGCTGAAGCCGGGCACTACATCTGGAGCAC
>JACQTH010000228.1 GCA_016210935.1 Acidobacteriota bacterium
GATGATCCTGCGGGCGCTTCTCGGGTTGACGCTGGAGCAGGTGGGCGCGATCGCCCAGGCCAACGACGAGCTGTATCTCGTTGAGATCGATCCGGGAGCGCCGCCACCCTGTGGAAGATGATTACGACCAGGACCCTGAATGAGTTATAACGTTCCCAAACCCCGAGACCTTTCGCCGCATTCAGGAGGTGCCCCATGACGTGTCGGATTCTGCTGACCCTCGCGGCGGTCCTCTTCGTCCTGCCATACGCGCCCACCCGCGCGCAGGACGCGTGGCGTCCCACCGTCGTGTCGTCGAACGGGATGGTCGCGGCCGGACATCCGCTCGCCGCCGAGGCCGGCATGCGGATTCTGAGAGCCGGCGGCAACGCCGTGGACGCTGCCATCGCGACATGGGCCGTCCAGGGCCAGGTCGAGCCCGGCATGACAGGCCTTGGCGGCGACATGTTCGTCCTCGTGTACCTCGCCAAGACCAACGAGGTGAAATTCATCAACGGCTCCGGCTTTGCCGCGAAGGCCGCGACGATCGACTTCTACAAATCCAGAGGCGACATTCCTGCCGACGGACCCCTATCCATTCAGATTCCCGGCGCGGTTGGCGGGGCCGTCCTCGCGGTGCAGAAGTACGGCACGAAACCGCTGATCGACGTCCTGGCGCCAGCCATCGAGATGGCCGAATCCGGGGTCCCGATCAGCGAGAACCTTGCGCGCGGCCTTTCGGGCGCGCGCGCGAAGCTGTCGAAGTTCGACTCGACGAAGAAGATCTGGTTCACGGGCGACCGCCCGCTTCAAGCCGGCGACATCGTCGTCAACAAGGATCTCGCGCGCACGCTGCGCGCGATTGCCACGAACGGCGCCGACGGTTTTTACAAGGGGCAGGTCGCGAAGAACACCGCCGACTACCTGAAGGCGCATGGCGGCATCATCACGGAAGCGGATCTCGCGAGCTACTTCGCCTACGAAGACACGCCGATCAGGATCACATATCGTGGCATCGACGTCTACGAGTGCCCGCCGAACTCACAGGGCATCGTGATGCTGGAGGCGCTGAACATCCTCGAGGGCTTCAATCTGCGGTACATGGGGCATCAGAGCGCGCCGTATCTCCATGTCATCACCGAGGCCCTGAAGCTCTCCTTTGCGGATCGCAACAAGTACATCGCCGATCCGAAATTCACGCCCAACATGCCGGTGAAGGAGCTGCTGTCGAAGGAATACGCGGCAGCGCGGCGCGCGCTCATCGACCCGAATCGCGCGATCGACGGCGAAGCCCCGCCGGGAGATCCGCGACGAGCGTCACCGACGACGCAGCCCGCGTATGCGTCCCCGCGCGTGTCGCCGACGACCGTGGGAGCATTCGATCCGGATGAGTTCCTCAACCTGACGACTTACCTCGCCGTGGTGGACAAGGACCGGAACATGGTGTCGGTCACCTCGAGTCTGCTGAGCGGGTTCGGCAGCGGCATGGTGGCCGAGGGCAACGGGTTCATCCTGAACGACCGGATGCGGTACTTCTGGTTCGAGCCGGACAACGTGAATTCGCTGCAACCCGGGAAGCGCGTTCGACAGACGATCAACCCGGCGCTGGCCGTGAAGGATGGAAAGCCGTATGTGGTCTTCGGCACGCCTGGCGCCGACACGCAGCCGCAGGCGCAGCTCCAGTTCTTCCTCAACGTGGCGGAATTCGGGCTGTCGGTGCAGGAAGCGCTCGAGCAGCCGACCGTGATCAGCGAGGGGTTCCAGAGCTCGTATTACCCGCACAACGCCTCGGGACGTTTGTTGGTGTCCGCGATGCTGCCGGAGCACGTGCGACTCTCGCTCGCCAAAATGGGGCACAAGCTGGATGTGCGCACCTCGCGGGGTGTCGGGTCTGTGAAGGCCATCATGATTCATCCGCGCACGGGCGTCCTGATGGGCGGCGTGAGCCCGACGGGGGATAGTTATGTGGTGGCCTATTGAACGGAAGGAGCTAGGAGCTAGGAGCGAGGAGCTAGGAGTTAGGAGTGAGCTGGAGGAGTGAGGAGTAAGGCGCTGGACGCTATCGCGGTGACCTGGCTCCTGGCTTCTAGGGGCTGTCTCCTAGCTCCTCGCTCCTCGCTCCTCGCTTCTTCTTCTTGGAGGTGTCATGTTCAAATCGTCAGCCATTGCGACCGCGCTGCTCTTAGCGGTGGCTATCGTGCCGGCGACGTGGGCCCAACCCCCGCAGGCGAAACGCGACCCGGCGGCCGATCAGGCGGCCGTGCAGCAGACGGTCGAGGAATTCCTGCGGACCCTGGGCCAGCGGGACCTCGACAAGCTGCCGCGATTCCTGACCCAGAAGGCCGTCATCGTGGTCGTGCGCCAGCGAGGGGGCGCCTTCACGACCTCGCACCAGACGGCCGACGAGTGGCTCGCGGCACTGCGGCGCGCCACGAACCCGCAACCCTTCGAAGAGCCGCTGTCGAATATCACCGTTACGGTCGAAAGCGGGCATCTTGCCCATCTGCGCGCCGACTTCAGCGTCGTCCGCGACGGGAAGACCATGTCGGCCGGTGTGGATTACTTCACGCTGGTCAAAGAGGGCCCGGATGAGTGGAAGATTGCGATGATCGCGTATACGTCACTGCCGGCGCCCGGGACATAGCGAGACCGCCGGAGAATCCTCGTGGCTTCCGGCTTTAGCCGGAAGACAGCGGCAGATCTTCCGCCTGAAGGCGGAAGCCACGAAGCATCCTCCGGGTTCCCGCTTCCTACCGAAACGCAAAGAACCCGATCACCATCAGCAGGACCGCGACGACGATCGTCAGGATTCTGAGGCCGTCGTACAGCCGGCGGAGCGCGGCGTGCTTCGCCTCGTTCTTCAGCGAGAGGCTGTGGAGCTGCACGGCCAGTTCGGCGTTGAGCTGTCCGATGTGGACCTCGCGCCAGGCCTGCCAGTGCTCGTCGGCGGTCCGCTGGACCACATCCTCGTAGTACCGGAGACCAACGGGACAGTTCTCCAGGCTGCCCTCTTCCGGCGCGTTCAACCGGGGCCGAAACCGGCGGGGGCGGAGGGTGTCAATCGCGGCCACGAAGAAATACAGCGCCACCACGGCGTACACGACGAACGCCGCCGCGATCCAGGAGCGCGCCCCCGGGGGAATCATGTTGACGGCGTCCGTTCTGGCGCCGATCACGTAGAGCGCCGCGTTGAGCGCGCCCATCAGGATGACGGCGAACCGCGCTTCGCGGTTGGCGATGTCGACGAGCTCGTACGCTTCGTCCATCGCGTCGTTCAACGCCCGGTACCGCTCCCACGAGTCGAGCGGACGCGTGGCGTCCATGCGTTTGTGTTCCTTGAGCAACCGCTTCTGCTCCGCCGCGGTTGGTTCCGCCGGCGTCGCACCGGCCGCTCCCACGAACGGGATGACGTGCGTGCGTTCGTTCATACGATTACATCGCCCATTGCAGCCGCAGGCCCCAGCGCCAGTGATGATCCCGATTCGGGTCCGGACGCCGTTCCGGGTCGCTGAAGCTCTCGCGATTCAGGTTCGTCAAGACCTTGATCCACCGATTGATGTGCCAGTTCAGGCCGACCGTCGCGATCCGCACCTGGTTCTCGAACAGATATTCCGCGCGCGGCTGGCGGAATGGCAGATCGCCGCGCCCCGCGCTCCCGAAGGCGATCTCCTCGACCCGCGCGGCGATCTCGAAATCGCCGGCGCCGCGATCGAAGAACCGGCGCCTGCCTGAAGGCGCCGGCGAGTCCTGCTTCGTCCGTGCATGGCGACGTTTCCCGCGAACGGCCGTCCAGGCGCCGCTGGCGTACCAGCCGGTCGCGACGGCGTCCGACAGGTCGGCATCCGCCAGGCCCTGGCCGCGCCGCTGGTCCCGAAGTTGCAGCCATTCCGCGTCCAGTTGGTACCGCTCCTGATGCCACGCCGCTTCGGCGCCGACGCGCAGCCGCCGTCCTTTGACGTAGACCGGCTCGAAGAACCTGAATCCCGCCGGTGTTCTGCCGGGCAGACTGTTCAAGCCGTCGGGCACGGATCCGCGGGTGGCCGAGGCGCCGATCTTCAGATGTTTGACGCCCGCGTGGGTCGTGAACCGCGCGGCTGCGGTCCGGCCGGCCCCTTCACGATCGCCACGTCGCGCCGTGTCGCCGTCCTGACGGAAGAGCCCCACCTGATAGTCGAGCCAGCGCCCCGCGGCGCGGCCGTGAATCATGATGCCGGTGTCGCGTCCCGGCGCCAGCGTCTCGGCGGCCATCGACCGATCGATGAACGGCAGATCGACGATGCTCGTGAGCTGCTCGGCGCTGAACGGCACCTTGAAGCGGCCGACCTGCACCTGCAGCGGCCGCCCGATCCTGACGTCGGCGAAGACGTCACGCCACGGGATACGGCTGCCGATTTCGCGATCCAGCTCGAACGAGACACGGTCGAACAGCGCGACGTCCACGCCAATTCGGCGCTTGGCCAGATCGAAGGCGAACTCCTCGCGAGTCGACTCGCTCGATCCGACGTCGGTCTGCAGCTTCGTTCGCAGGCTCGCGCGCATCGATGTGCCGACCTTCAGCGTCGGCCGGTTCGCGAATTCGACCCGCACCTGCGCGAACGCCAAATCCGCGAGCGCCACGAGCGCGAGCGCTGCCAGAATCGCGCGCACTAGCCGTGCTTGCACGGCTAGTAACGAAGCTTCGCGTGCTTCGCTGGTCGGTTTGAGGCGCCGCTTCACTGCTCGCTCAACACGCCGCGGCATCGACCTGGGCCGGCGGAGCGGGACGCTCCTGAACGGCGACGCGGACGAACTGCGTCAAGTCGGCGAGCAGCTTCCGATCGGTGACGAGCGCGGCGAGCTCGCGGCGCGCGTCGAGCCCCTCCGGCGACAGTGAAAGGCTTCCGATCATCGCCACGCGATCGTCGACGATCAGCAGCTTGCCGTGAGAAGGGAAGGGCCCGACGAGATCGTGGCCGAGCACGTCGACGTGCACCCCGGCCGCAAGCTTCTGGCGCAGGAGCGCAATCATCTCCGGGTCGGTGAGCTTGGGATCGATGATGGCGATTCGGCGTCGCGCTGACAGGAGCAGATCGCGGACGCGATCGCGCGCCGCGTCCGGCGCGATGATGATCCGCTCGGGAAAATCGGCCAGCGGGCCGCTGTCGCGCCCGCAGTCGTATTCGAACAGCCGGCGAACCGCCCCGACCATCTCCGGATCAGCGGTCCGCAGCAGAAAGTCGCAGCTTCGGCGGAAACACTTCCGCGTGAAATTCAGGGACCCGATGAGCGCGAGCCGTGAATCGGCCACGACATACTTGGCGTGATACTTGGCCTCCGGGTCGCGAGGCTCGTGCACCAGCACCCCCCGGCGCTCGAGCTTCTTGCGCAGCCGCCTCCGTTTCTTCTTGCGCTCGCTCGACCGGGCCGTGAGGATCGCCTCGATCGTGACGCCACGATCGCACGCCCGGCCGAGCTCGTCCAGGATCCGCCGTTCGTTGCATTTGAAAATCGAGAGGACCAGCCGATCTTCTGCCGAACGGATCACCTGGATCACGGTCTCGAGCCGATCGTCCGGGTAGATGACGATTTCTTCGGTGCGCGGTCGAAAGGGTGCGGTGGACATTAGGTCTGGAGATGGAGTGTCCGGCTTCAGCCTCGAGTCGTAGTGCCCGGCTTGAGCCGGGCCCGAACACAGCTCGGCCACTCAGGGCCGCAGGTAGTTTCGGCCAGCGGAGGGAAGTGCTTTAGAAAGCTGTGAAGACGCGTGAACTTGTGTGTGGCGGACGCCCCTACTTCTTTTTCTTTCCCACGTCGGGCCGGTCGTCCGGAATGAAACCGTTCCGATTCGGCATCTGAGCCTTCGGCAGCGTGGCGGCATCGAGGCGATCGTGCTCACCGATGATGCCGTTCAGATACAAAAGGTAGGCC
>JACQTH010000229.1 GCA_016210935.1 Acidobacteriota bacterium
AAAATCGCGATCGGAAGCGATCCCCGGTTCGGTCGCGGCGACTTCGAGCAATGCAGTCGCGATCGGGTGCTTCTCTCGATGATCGACAACGAGCGCGATTTTCGCGACCTCGCCGAATTTGCCAATCGGGTGAACGCGTCGTTCTATCCCGTCGATCCCCGAGGGCTTGCGGTCTTCGATACCTCCATCGGCAGCCCTAGGTTCCACGAAGGCATTGTCGCGGACAGCAACCGCCTGATCGGGCGGCTCGAAAGCCTTCGGACGCTGGCCGTGGCCACCGACGGCCTGGCTGTGGTCGGGTCGAATGACATCGAGTCCGGCCTGCGCAAGCTCTCCTCCGATCTGACGTCGTACTACCTGCTTGGGTACTACTCGCCGGCGGGGCCGGATGGCCGGTATCACTCGATTACGGTGCGGGTGAGGCGCCCGGGCGTCTCCGTTCGGGCGCGCCGCGGATATCGCGCGGCCACACCTGAGGAAGTGGCGGCCGCCGTCGCCCCCCGTTCCGAGACGGCGGTCGAAAGCTCCGTAACCGCTGTGCTTGGAACGCTGGCCGCTGTACGTCCCGGCGTGCGGCTTCATCTTCGTGCCGCCCCGGAGCCGAAAAACGGCGGCGATGCAGTGACAGTTGTGGGCGAGATCGATGCGTCCGTACGCTCGGAGTGGGCGCTCGGTGGCGCCGCCACTATCGAGGTCGTCTCGTACGAGGGGCGCCGCGTGGCGTCGCAGGAGGCGACCTTTGGCGCCGCGAAGACAGCGTTCGCGGCGACGGTTCCGGTGCCTGGCGGATTGACCGAAGCCACCTACACGGTTCGGGTGCGCGTGCGGCCGCTCGAAACCGGAGGCCTGCCGATTCAGGACAGCCTCGCGGTCGGCGTGGCGCGAACGGCTGCCCGCGCGATCCAGCCGCAGCCCATGCTGTTCAGGCGCGGCCCGACTACGGGTGTGGAATACGTGCCGGCCGCGGATCCGCGCTTCCGGCGCAGCGATCGTTTGCGCATGGAGCTCGCGGTGCCGTCCGGGGCGTCGAACGCGGCGGCCCGACTCCTTGATCGGAATGGGAAGCCGCTGGCCGTGCCGATGACGATGGGATCGCGCACGGATGCCGAGGGGTCGCCCCGCGCGACCGGAGATTTGACGCTGGCGCCGCTCGCCATGGGCGACTACATCATTGAGATGAGCTATGACGTCGCGGGAAGCACGCAGAGGACGCTGATAGCGTTTAGGGTTATCCCTTAACTCCCTACCGTAAACATCAGCTTGTAAGGCTCGACCGGCGCGCCGTCGGGCGTCTTCATCCCTTCCAGCACCTCGACCACGACGGTTCGAAAGCGCTCGAGCGGCGCCTTGAACCGGATCTCGAGCACCCGGCTGCCGGTGGCGTGACTGACCTGAAACGCAATCGCGGCCCCAACGTCGCCGGGCCCACCGGCATAGGAGACCTTCACGCGATCGACGATGGTCTTCGGATCGACATCGCGCGAGAGCTGGAGCTTCACGGTCAGGTTCGCGTCGACGTCCGTTTCCCCCTGTGTCGGCAGCGTGAAGACCACGCTGGCAGGAGGACCCTGCGGTGGGGGAGCCGGAGAGGCGGGCGGGGCGCTTTCCGGCGCGGCCTGCGTCAGCTCGACCAGCTGGCCGTCGATCCACACCATCCCGCCTCTCCGCCTCACCACGCCGCTGACTTCGAGCCAGCGGTTCGTGTCGATCCGCGCGTTGATGTCGAGATCGAAGTTCTTTCCCCTCGGCCTGATTTGCGTCACCCAGAGGGCCGCGTCGGCGGATCGGAGGACGAAGTCCCACCGGCTGACAGCAGGAGCAGCGGGAAGATCGCCGAAGAGATTCCGCCCGCGAAACTGCCCGCGAATCGTGACGCGCTGGTCGAGATACCGTTGGGGCTCCAGCGCAATGGCGCGGATGGTGGGCGCTGGAAACGGATCCGCCGGCGCGAGCGCGTCGACATCGATGACGAGCGCCTCGCCCGGCCTTGGCCACTGCTCGCCGAAGTCAGCAATCGCTGTCCGGACGGCCGGAGAAACGCGAGGGTCGTCCGACGTGAGCCGGCCGACATCCCAGAACGTGCCACGAATCTGCTGACGCCCGCTGTCGAGGGTCAGGCGGCCCGATGCCAGTCGCAGCGGCCGTTCTACGTTGTCGTCAGTGAACGTGGCTCGATCGGCGGTCGAGACGATGTCGCCGCGGACCAGGATGGGCTTTCCTTGGAAAAAAGTGGGGAATTCGGCGAGGGCAGCCGCGTTGGTCGCCGTTGGAAGCGTCTGGGCGGCCACAGAGAGAAGGAGAAAGGAGAGAGGAGAGAGGAGAAAGGAGAGAGGAGAAACGAGTTTCCTCTTCTCCTCCTTTCTCCTTCCTCCCTCCTCCTTTCTCCTTCTCTCTGTCATTCCAGCTTTCGCTGCGCCATCCGGGCCAGAATCAC
Source organism: Acidobacteriota bacterium (assembly GCA_016210935.1). Classification (GTDB taxonomy): domain Bacteria; phylum Acidobacteriota; class Vicinamibacteria; order Vicinamibacterales; family JACQTH01; genus JACQTH01. Next base: position 2,435 of record JACQTH010000229.1, read on the forward strand.
CGCCAGCGCGAAGAACAGCAGCGCGCCGGCGATCTGCCCCACGACGCCTTCGTGGAGAAACGGAAGAATGCCGGTCGTGGCGTCGCCTTCCGGGATCAGATTGTTTCCGAAGAGAACGGCGTACAAGATCCCGGTGATCGAGCCGCCCGCGATCAAGCCCGAGCTGAACAGCGTTCCGGACCCGACCTCGGATTCGGCGGCGACACCCGTCTTGCGCTCGACATACGCGCGCACGAGGCCGCCCGCGAAGATCGGCGCGGTCGTGGCGATCGGGAGGTACGACCCCACCGCGAAGGACAGCGAGTGGATCCCGCACAACTCCAGCGTAATCGAGATGAAGACGCCGACCAGCACGAGGCCCCACGGCAGGTTCTGGCTCAGCAGGCCCTTGATGATCGTCGCCATCAACGTCGCCTGCGGGGCGGGCAGCGCGTCCGATCCAATCTGCATCACCTGATGGAGATAGAGCGTCGTGAGGCCGATGATGAGCGACGAGACCAGCACGCCGATGATGAGGCCTGTCTGCTGATGAACGGGCGTGGCGCCCACGAGATACCCCGTCTTCAGATCCTGCGAGGTCGCGCCGGCGTTGGCTGCCGCGATGCACACGATCCCGCCGACGACGATCGCGATGGGCGAGTAGATGTCGCCGGTCCACCCAAGGGACACGAAAATCGTGCAGGTCAGGATCAGCGTGGCAATCGTCATCCCGGAGACCGGATTCGACGAGGAGCCGATGAGCCCCACGATGCGCGATGAAACCGTGACGAAGAAGAACCCGAATATCACGACC
>JACQTH010000230.1 GCA_016210935.1 Acidobacteriota bacterium
AGGGTCAGCCTCTGGATCTTGTAGTCGAGGCCGAGCGACCAGTTCTCGTTGTTATAGAGGTCGTACTCGATCCGCTTCTCGATCGAGGTGTTGCCGCGCCAGCCGTTGACTTGAGCCCAGCCCGTGATGCCCGATTTGACCTTGTGGCGGAGCATGTAATGCGAGAACCGCTGCTTGAACTGCTGCACGAAGAACGGACGCTCGGGCCGCGGCCCGACGAGCGACATGTCGCCGCGCAGCACGTTCCACAACTGGGGCAGCTCGTCGAGATCGAACCGCCGCAGGATGCGGCCGACGCCGGTGCATCGCGGGTCGTCCTCGCGCGCCCAGACCGGGCCGGTGTCGCGCTCGGCCTCGTGGAGCATCGATCGGAACTTGTAGACGGTAAAGGCGCGGCCATCGAGGCCCATGCGCTCCTGGCGATAGAAGACGGGCCCCGGCGACGTCAGCTTGATGAGCGCCGAGATAATCCCGAACGGAACGGCCACCAAGGCGAGCGCCGCGGCCGACATCGCGATGTCCACGGCGCGTTTCACCAGCGAGTTCAGCCCCTGCAGCGGCGCGTCGTTGATGTTGATGATCGGGATGCCGTCCAGATCCTCGAGCCGCGCGCGGAGCGCGATGAACTGCAACAGGTCGGGGACGACCTTCGCGTCGATGCCTTCGCGGCTGACGTCTTCGAGGACCTGCATCAACTTCGTATGCTCTTCGAGCGGCAGCGCCACGTAGGCATGATCCACGCGTTCCCGCTGGGCAATCTCGCCGACTTCCTCGAACGTTCCCAGCAGCGGCAGGCCCCGATAGCCGAGATGATCGCCGCCGGCGCGATCGTCCACGAAGCCGACGATCTTGAAGCCGAGGGCCCGATGTTCGAGGATCTTGTCGGCGACGAGCCGCCCCAGGTCGCCGGCGCCGACAATCAGAATGCGCCGCAAGCCGATGCCGGCGCGCCAGCGGCGCTCGAGCGCCTGCCTCACCAGTTCCCGCGACGCGTAGGTCAGCGCGACGTTGATCACGAGGAACATCGCCCACGCGGGTTGGGACACCTCGAGGAAGCCGCGATCCTTCAGTTCGTCGGGCAGATAGTAGGTCTGGAAATACAACGTCCCGACCACGCCGATCACGACTGCGACGATGCTGCCGACGAGCACGCCGAAGAAATCATCGACGCGGGATCGGCCGCGGCGCAGGCGATACAGCCCCTGAAGATGGAACCCGAGCGGCACCGCGACCGCGATGAACGGCAGGATGGCGACATACTGCACGAACGGCGGGTAGCCTTTCGTGACCGGGAGAAATCCGGTCTCGAAGCGCAGCAGATAGGCGGTGACAAAGGCCAGCGCCGCCGCCAGGGCGTCGCTGATGATGAAGAACGCGGTGAGCAGTCGGTTGTAGCGTCTTACCATCGCGTCCCGGGCGGCGCGGCCAACGTCTCCTCGATACAGGCCGCGATCTCAATCTCGAACCGCTCACGCCCGAAGCGCTCCGCGTTCGCTCTGATGGCAGCCGGGTCGAATCCGTTGGTCATTACCCTGCGCATCGCATCCGCCAGCGCCTCGTCAGACGGATCGTCGACCAGGATTCCGGTCTGTCCGTCGATCACCGTCTCGAGCGCGCCGCCGCGCGCCAGCGCCACGACGGGCCGGCCACAGGCCTGCGCTTCCAGCGGAGCGATGCCAAAATCCTCTTCCCCCGGCAGCACGAGCGCGGCCGACCGGCGATACAAATCCCGCACCTCAGCGTCTGGCGGATTGCCGACGAACTCGACGGCCGGCCCCGCCATCTCCTGCAGCCGCGCGCGCTCCGGACCGGACCCCACGATTTTGAGCGGGACTCCAGCCTTCTGGGACGCGCGGACCGCCACGTCAATGCGCTTGTACGGCACCAGGGCAGAGACGATGAGCAGAAAGCGATCGCCGGTACACGCGGCAGGGGAATAGAAGCGAGTGTCCACCGGCGGATGCACCACACTCGCGCGGCGATTATAGTATCGGGCGATCCGCTGCGCAACATACTGAGAAATCGCGACATAGCGGTCCGCCCGACGCGCCGTCTCGCGATCCCACCGCGCCAGCCGCTTCAGGATCGGCTTCAACAGCCGAGACGGCCAGCGGCCGACGCGGTCGGGACCGAAGTACGCGTCGAACTGATCCCACGCGTAGCGCATGGGCGTCAGGCAATAACACAGGTGACGCGCGCGCCCGGGCGCGATCACCGACTTGATCGCGCAGTGGCTCGTGCTGATCACGAGATCGAAGTCGTCGAGATTGAACTGCTCGACCGCCGCCGGAAACAGCGGCAGATAGTGGCGGTAGAACCGCCGGACGTTCGGCAGGCGCTGCACGAACGAGCGGTGCACCGGCCGGGCCTCGATCGTGTCGCTGACCGAGCCGCTGAGGTGAACCAGCGTGAAGAGCTCCGCGCGCGGATACAGGTGACACAGAATCTCGAGCACCCGTTCGCCGCCGCGCATCCCCGTGAGCCAGTCGTGCGCGAGCGCGATGCGCGGCCCTTCGATGCGCCCGTTGGGGGCCCTCCGGGCAGGCCCTTCGACGCGCCCGGCGGGCCCGCTCAGGGCAGGATCCCTCACGCCACCTCCTGATAGATCTCCCAGACGCGCTGCACCGACCGTTCCCAGGAGTACTGGTTCACGCGGGTCAGACCACGCGCCCGGAGATCGGCCCGGAGCTCCGGATCGGTCAGCGCGCGCCGCATGCCGTCCGCGATGGCGTCCGGATCGTGCGGATCGACGAGGATCGCCGCATCGCCGACCACTTCAGGGAGCGACGACACATTCGACGTGACCACGGGCGTGCCGCTGGCCATGGCTTCGAGCGGCGGGAGACCGAAGCCTTCATAAAGAGACGGAAAGACGAAGACACCGGCCAGCCGGTACAGGACGGCGAGCGTCTCGAGCGGCACGAACCCGAGGAAGCGGACGTACTTGTGGAGATGATGCCGGTGGACCGCCCGGCGCAGCGCCGGATACTTCGAGATCTCGTCACCGATGATCAGCAGCTTCATGTGCTCGAACTCGTGGCGCCGCAGCCGATGAAACGCCTCGATCAGCCGCACGAGATTCTTGTGCGGCTTGATGTTGCCGACATACAGGATGAAGCGCTCGTGGAGCTGATACCGCTCGCGCACGCGCGCGATTTCGTCCTGATCCGGCTCCGCCCCGAGCCGCTCGTCGATGGCGTTGTAGATCACCGCAATCTTCGTCGGAGGGACGTGAAAAAACCGGAGGATGTCGGCTTTCGACGTTTCCGAGACGGTCAGGATGCGCGACGATCGCTTCGCCGCCGCCCAGATCGACGCGCGCGCGTACGCGTACGCCAGCCGATTGGGCAGATACTCCGGGAACATCAGGTGAATGCAGTCATGAATCGTGACGACCGACGGGCACATCGTCAGCGGAGGCAGCACATAGTGCGGCGCGTGGAACAGGTCCGCGCGCTCCCGGCGAAGCGCGAGCGGGATGCGCAGCTGTTCGCGGAGCGAATAGGGCGGCGACGGCTCGGCCACGGGCCTGAAGTTCGGTCCGAGATCCGGCAGATCTCCCATGTCCTCGGGCCGGCAGAACAGGACGTACTCCGTCGTCCGGTCCAGGCGGGCGAGATATTTCAGGAGATTGCGAATGTAGGTGCCGATGCCGAAGTCGTGAATCTTTCGGACGTCGATCGCGACGCGCACGAGAGAAAAGTATCACAAGGAGAGCCGGGGGTCGGGGTCGGTTGTGCGGGTATTTCCGAACCTACGAATCCCGAGTCCCCAATCCCGAATCCCGGGACTTCGGCAGTTTCCCGCGAAGCGTCAGATACAGCCGCAACCAGGGTGCCCACTTCGGATGGTGCTTCTCGTAGAAGGCCAGATGGCTGCGGCGATAGTGCGCCTCGGCGGTCGCGGGATCGAAGGCGACCGACTGCCCACGCGCATGGCGCACTTCGATGTCCGGGACGAAGAGAATCCGTCGGCCGAGCTCGCGAAGACGCGCGCAGAAATCGACGTCTTCGCCGTACAAGAAAAACCGTTCATCCAGGAGCCCAACGCGTTCGGCGTCGGCGCGCCGGACAAGCAGACACGCACCGCTGACCCAATCGGGCGCCTGCGGGCGCGAGACAAGGGCGTGGACGTAGCGGCGGACACCGGGCAACCCCATCCCGTGAGCACGAACCAGCAGCTTCTGTCGCAGCTCGTCGAGCGGCGACATCATCCCCCCGAACGAGATCTCGACTTTGCCGGACGGATCGACGAGACGTGGACCGGCCGCGGCCGCAGCCGGGTCTCGCTCGAGCGCGGCCACGAGACGGTCGATGGCGCCCGCGGGGACGATCGTGTCGCTGTTCAAGAGCAGGACGAACTCACTGCGGCCCTGACGAATCCCCGTGTTGGTCGCCGCCGCGAAGCCCACGTTCCCGGGAAGCCGAACGAGGCGCACGCCCGGCCATCGTTCCTCGACGCGCTCGGCGCTCCGATCGGTCGAGGCGTTGTCGACGACCACGATTTCGTGCGATCGGCGTGGCGGGGCGTCACACAACGCTTCGAGACATCGTTCCAGCGCCTCGCGGGCTTCATAGCTGACGATGACGATCGCGACGTCGGTCACAGAGGTGCGAGGGCGCAAGGTGCAAAGTGCAACCGTGCAAGGTGCAAGGTGCAAGGGTGCAAGGGTGCAAGCGTGCAAGCGTCAAGAGCGCAGAGGCTCATTGGCGTTGATAGACGGAACCTGCGAGAACGAGCTCTTCCAGAGTACGGCGCGCCGCCTCCGCCCACGAGAATCCGGCGACGATGCTCCGCGCCCGATCGAGCAGGCGCCGCCGCTGGTCCGAATCCTCCAGCATCGACGTCAGAGCCACGGCGGTCCCGGCGATATCGCCCGGACGGACGTACGCGGCTGCGTCACCGTACAGCTCGCGCGCGATCGGCGTGTCCAGCACGACGATGGGGACGCCGGCCGCGAGCGCTTCGAGAGGGGTGAGGCCGAACCCTTCATATTCCGAGAGAAACGCGAACACGCGTGCCTGAGCGTAAAGAGCTGCCAACTCTTCGTCGCTCACGTACGAGCAGAGAGACACACGATCTGCGATCCCGATCCGGCGCGCGATCTCCTCGAGATCCTGGTGTGGAAACGTACGGTTCTCTCCAACGATCTCGAGCCGGGCATCCGGATGGGTTCGCACCACTTCCTTGAATGCCGCGATCAAATCCGGGAGGCGCCGCCGGTTGAACAGCGATCCCACGAACAGAATCACGGGCGGCCCAGCCGCCGGTGGGCGGCCCACGCCTCTTGGTTGGCCGATCCCGAGGCGAATGACCCGAATTCGCCGTTCCGGGATCCGCAGCCGCGCGACGATCTCCCGTTTCGAGAACTCGGAATCGGTCAGGACGGTTGCGGCTCGCTGCCCGGACAATCGCGCCAACCATCGCAGTCGGAGGCCTTCACGCCAGCCATACCACTCGGGATGCGCGGCGAACGACACATCGTGGATGGTCAGAACGGTCGGCACCGTGCACACAAGCGGTGTCGTATACGCCGGCGAAAACAGCACGTCGAACCGATTTCGTCGCAGCGCTGATGGAAGCCGGAGCTGCTCCCACACGGTCCCGGGCGATCCCTCGAGCACGCTGACGCTCAGGTGCAGGTGGTGCGCCCCTGGCGCGATGACCGGCACGTTGAGCGGCGCCGGCGCACACAGCATGAAGTGATGCGGCCGTGCGGCAGGCAACGCGCCCCAGGCGTCCAGCAGGTGCGAAAGGTATCGCCCTACACCTGTCGGCCGACCGCACAGCTCCCGCGCGTCGATCGCAATCTGCATTTAGTGGCGCCGGCTGACGGCAATCGTCCGGGCATAGGCCTTGATCAACGCGTCAGCCGCATCGTCCCATCTCATCTCTCGGGCGCGGCGGCGACCTTTGGCAATGAGCTGTGTGGAAAGCTGGCGATCCTGGACGAGGCGCAGGATCGCGGACGCCCATCCGTCCACATCGGCGGGGTCGACGAACAGCCCCGCGTCCCCGACGACTTCCGGCAATGATCCGCGCGTCGAAACGACGACGGGGACGCCACACGCCATGGCTTCGACCGCGGGGAAGCCGAACCCCTCGTCCAGCGAGGGCATGACGAGCATGCGGGCGCGGCGGAGTAAATCGAAACGAGCCGCGTTGTCGACATAGCCGAGATGGTGGACATGACCAGCGAGCGGCGCGCGGTTGAGGCGATCGAGCCACGGGCGCGCCAGCCGCGCGGCTTTCCCCGCAAGGATCAGGCCGGGGATGTCGCGGTGTGTTCTCAACAGTTGTGCGTACGCATCGAGCAGCACGCCCAGATTCTTCCTCGGCTCGAGCGTGCCGAGAAAGAGGATGGGATGGTCCTCTTCGTGGCTTCCGCCGGACTCGTGGCTTCCGCCGGACTCGTGGCTTCCGCCGGACTCGTGGCTTCCGCCTTTAGGCGGAAGATCCCCTTCCCGCATCTTGGCGACGCGCTTGCCCCATTCCGGCGCCCCGGGCCGGCACACCACGATGCGATCGTGCGTGAGCTCCAGTCGGCCGCGAAGAAGGCGCCGCGTGTAGTCGGAGTTCACGACGATCAGATCCGCGCGCTCGGCATGGCTCTTCACCAGCCGTGGATAGTCACGCCGGACTTCGCCCTGCGCATGCGAGGGAAAATCCAGAAAGTGCAGATCGTGAATCGTGACCACGCGCGCCGCGCCGGCGCTCGGAATGAGCAGCGGGTGCGCCGCGTGGACGATGTCGAATGATCGCCGCGCAATCGACTCGACCTTCGGCCATTCGAGGCGGTGCCAGGCGAAGTTCAAGGCCCGGATCGGGATGCGCGCGTCGACGACTGCCACCGGTCCCAGCTCGCGCCGCATCGAGCCGTTCAGCCGGTCTTTCCACGAGCTGGTGAAGACGGTGAGATCGACCTCCTGCGTGCGGCGGGCCAACGCTCTCGCCAACTCATGAAAGTATTCGCCGACACCCGTCCGCTCGCGGAGGGCCGGCCGATAGTCGAGCAGGACGCGCATGGGTCGCTCCATGGTACCCGACGACTTGCGGCTTGAAGGCGGAAGCCACGAAACGCCAACGACCGCAAGTCATTGTGCCTCAGTAAGTTGACTGCTACTATCTGATGTGGTAAAGTCGGGAGTTTTGAAGTCATGAAAATAGCCGTCATTGGAACGGGGTATGTGGGGCTGGTCGTCGCCTCCTGCCTGGCGGAGCACGGCAACGAGGTCATCGGCGTCGACAACGTCGAGGCGAAAATCCGGTTGCTCAAACGCGGGAAGATGCCGATTTACGAGCCCGGTCTGGAAGAGATGGTCCGGCGCAACCGCGAGGAAAAGCGCCTGACCTTCACCACAGCGCTCCCCAAGGCCGTCCAGAGCTCCACGATCATTTTCGTCGCCGTCGGCACGCCGCAGGGGGAGGACGGCTCGGCGGACCTCAAACATGTCGAAGCCGTCGTCGGCGACATCGCCCGCGCGATGAACGGCTACAAGGTCATCGTCGACAAGAGCACGGTGCCGGTCGGCACGGCGGCTCGGGTGCGCGAGATCGTCCGCCGCGAGACGACGCATCCGTTCAGCGTCGTCAGCAATCCGGAATTCCTGAAACAGGGCGCCGCGATCGACGACTTCATGCGCCCCGATCGCGTGGTGATCGGGGCGGAGGACCCGCGCGCGCGTGAATTGATGATCGAGCTGTATCGGCCGTTCACCCGCACCGGCGCGCCGATTCTGGTGATGGACTGCGCGAGCGCCGAGATGACGAAGTATGCGGCCAACGCCCTGCTCGCGTCGCGCGTCTCGTTCATGAACGAAGTGGCCAATGTCTGTGAGCTGCTGGGCGCGAACGTCGATGAGGTGCGGAAGGCGATCGGCGCCGATCGCCGGATAGGGCGGTCGTTTCTGTTTCCCGGGGTCGGATACGGCGGAAGCTGCTTCCCGAAGGATGTGAAGGCGCTCGTCAAGCTGGCCTCCGACAAGGGGTACGACTTCGACCTGTTGAAGTCGGTCGAGCGGGTGAACGAGCGGCAGAAAGGCCGGCTCGTCACCAAGATCGAGCGTCACTTCGGGTCCGTGAAGGGCAAAACCATCGCGATCTGGGGGCTGGCGTTCAAGCCGCGCACCGATGACATGCGCGAAGCGCCGGCCATCACGGTCATCGAAAAGCTCCTCGCGCAGGGCGCCCGCGTGCAGGCGTACGATCCGGAGGCCGAGCCGGTGGCCAAGAAGCTGTTCGGCACCCGAATTGCGCTGGCGAGCAAGAGCTACGACGCGCTGCGAGGCGCCGACGCGCTGGTCATCATCACCGAATGGAACGAGTTCCGCGAGCCGGATTACGCGCGCATGCGCAAACTGCTGCGCGCGCCCGTCATCTTCGACGGCCGGAACATCTACGACCCTGCGGTGATGAAATCACAGGGGTTCACCTACTACTCCATCGGACGCTGAGGTGAGCGCGGTCCTGGTCGCGGGCGGCGCCGGCTACATCGGCAGTCACACCGTCAAGGCGCTCGTCCGTGCCGGCCGCCGCGTGGTCGTCTACGACAACCTGTCGAGCGGTCATCGGGAGGCGGTCACCGGCGCGGACTTCGTCGAGGGCGACGTCAGCGATCTCGAGACGTTCCGACGGGCGCTGCGGGATCGCCACGTCGACGCGGTGCTTCACTTTGCGGCGTTCCTGATCGTGTCCGAGTCGGTGAAAGACCCGATCGGCTATTACCGGAACAACGTCAAGGGCACGCTCGCGGTCCTCGAGGCGATGGCGACCGAGTCGGTCAACCGACTGGTCTTTTCGTC
>JACQTH010000248.1 GCA_016210935.1 Acidobacteriota bacterium
CTGAGCGCAGTCGAAGGGTCACCAGCGTCTGTCCCCGTTCGTTGATCAATTCCGCGCGAACCGACGTGGTTCGTAGATCTCCGGCAAGGGGAAGCCGCACGAGCGCGCGATCGGTTCGCCGGAACCGGCGCTCGACCGCGGGCGTCGCATCGCCCGTGCCCAGCGCACGATGCGTGGCGACGCTGGTGGACCGATAAACGACGGGCGTACCGATCGGCGCCTCGGGATCAATCCTGGCGACTATATCGATGTCGCGGTTCCAACTGTCGAGCGTTGTCCCCGCCGCATCATCGACCACGACGCGGACGGTGGTTCGACCCGGCAGCGCCCGGAAGCGCACGAGCCACGGGGCGTCCGGCGCCGCGCGCTCGCCCGTATACTCGCGACGGACTGACCCGTCCTGCTCCAGCAGCTGGACGCGAACACGCGCGATGGGCGCGACTTTGCCCGCCGGCGAGGTCGGCGCGCACGCAATCGTTACCTCCGTGTCCTCTCCCACCACAGGCGCGACGCCAATCCAGTCGGCGGCGACACGGGGGCGAGCGACTTCGGCGAGCGCGCCGAACGCATCGACGATCTCGACGGGGACCGCAGGCGCGGCGGGCGCGTGCAGCTCCTCGGCCTTGGGCGCCCAGTATCCCTTTCGCGCCAGCACACGAACACCTTTGCGGCGGACCTTGACGTCAATCTCATGGAACTTGCCATCCGCGATCTCACGGGTCGGCGCATAGCCGAGCAGGTAGTAACTGCTGGAGTCCGACATCACCGACGCCAGACCGCGCGTGTAGTCGTTGCTGTTCGCGAGCGACCGGCCGCCCGTGTCGTGCGCCAGGGCGGCATTCACGTCGCTCGTCCAGGAGCGACCGCCAAGCGAGCGCGGATCGAGCGTATGGATGGTGACGTTGCTCGTGTTGGCCGCCGTGATGACGTCGCGCAAATCCGTATGCTGGTTCCACCCGCCGGCATAGAGCGATGGCCCCTCGCTGACGAAGAGGACGGACTTGCGGCCGTCGCGCAAGCCTCCGAGGTAGGTGACGAGCGACTTCAGCGCCGACAACGTGACCTGCGCGCGAACACCCATCCGCGACATGGGGTCCAGCCGCATCTGCTCTTCTTCGACGGGGCTGCGCGCGAACATGAACTCGCCCAGCCGGCCCTGGAACTTCGCGATGCGATCCAGAATCTCGTCCTTCCGCCGGGTCAGACGCAGATCGGAGATCGGCGTCAGCGGGCCCATCACGGCAAAGAGGTCGGTCGGCTGCATCTCGGCCTTCACGAAGCCGCGCAGCATCTCCTTCATCCTGACGTCGAACGCGGGACCATGGCGGAGGTGGTAGTCATCGAGAAAGATGACCAGCAGGCGCACGTCCTCGCGCGCCGCTTCCTGCGCGGCATGCTCGGGAGACCGGATCTCGAGCGAGGTGTCGTCGCCCGGGATCGGCGCGCCCGTTACCTGCACGAACTGCAGCCATTCGACCTTCTGCGGCATCCCGTCTTCACGGATGTCGAAATCGGTGACCGTGAGATCCGTGATCGGATCACCGTCGCGGGTCGTGACGGTCACGTCGACGCGAACGACCCCGACCCCGCTGCGAAAGATCGGCTGCGGCGGAGCCGGCGGGGTCTGACCGCCTTGCGCGGTCTGGCCGCCCGGTGAGGTGGAGAACAAGGTCAATGTGCCGATCAGCAGCCAGGCGGAAACCCGCATAACGAAAGTGTGACACGCCCGGACGCCTGCGAAAAGCGGGAGAGTAGAATCGCCCTCACGGCCCTTATTCATATGGCATTCCGTGGGTTGCCGGCCTTTTCCCTCGTACTCGCCTTACCTGCGTACCTGCTGACCCACGAGTCATTCCGGCCGATCGAGCACCGTTTCGAGTTGGGGGGCCGGGAAGCCGTGGCGTCGTTCGACATGCCGGCGCCGGAGCCATTGTTCCTGGAATTCGAGCTGGTGGTCCGCACGCTCGACACCGAGCGGCCGGCGGTCGCTCTTCACCTGAACGCAGTCGGCGTCGCGAGGATCCAGCCAGAAAAGTTGTACGTCCAGGAGAGGGCGCGACTGCTGCTTCCGCACAGCGCCCTCCGCGCAGGCAGGAACCAGCTCGCCGTCACTTTCGAGCGCCCGACCACGGCGGTGTTCGAGATGCGCGCGCGCCTTCACAATTACTACGGCATCTCACCGCGATTTCCACGGGCCGTCGTGGTCGCGGACGAAGCCGCCACACACTTCGTCGGCCAACTTTCTCCCGCGCGTCGGACGGTCCGATTCAGTACCTTTCTATTACTCAGCGCCGTCGTGGTCGGGACAGTTCGCCGACTGTGTCGATGCCGGTCTCACGTCGCCTCGTACGGAATGATGCTCGCTCCATCCGTCGGGTTATGGTGCGCGCTCGCCTACGGCCTGGCAACGCCGCTCGAGATCTGGCTGTCGTGGCAAGCGGTCGTCCTGCTGGCGCTCGTGCCGTGGCTCCTCACAGCGGGCGGTGTCTGGGCCTATGCCCATAGAGTCGTTGTTCTCCGACTCGCGGTGGCGAGCACGCTCACGGCGGTGCTGGTAGAGGCCGCGTTTCGCCTGGTCAATCACTTTCGTCCCAGCTTCGTCTTCTACTCAGATGCCTACGACCGCTATCGCGGCCAACCCGGCGCCCGGCATTTCGATTCGTCGCTGAACTCCCGGGGCTTCAATGACGTCGAGCACTCGCTTTCGAAGCCCCCGGGCGTCGCACATCGGATTGCGGCCATCGGCGATTCGTTTGCCTTCGGTGTCGTCCCGTATCGCGCGAACTATCTGACGCTGCTCGAGGCCGAACTTGTGGGCGAAGGTCCCGTCGAGGTCATCAACATGGGTCTGTCGGCCGCCGAACCGAGAGATTACCTCGCCATTCTCGTGAAGGAGGGGCTCAAGTTCGATCCCGACCTGGTGATGGTCGGATTCTTCATGGGAAACGACTTCGAGGAGACCGAAAAGCGAGCGTATGAATCGTTCTACATTGCGACGTTCTTTCGCTTTCTCTGGCAGCTCTGGAAAGCTGGGCCGTCGGTCGCCATCGGGCTCGGCTCACCTGTCTCCGCGTACGACGACGACCAAGCCAGCCTGCCGCTGGATCGCTTTCTCGAAATAGCGGTTGACCGGGCTGGAATATACGGTGCGGGCGAAGTCGCACTGAAGGAACCGACAAGCAGGGCCGCCGCGTATCTTCGGGAGATGCGTGATATTTCGCGGCGAGCCGGCGCGGACCTCTTTGTCGTGCTCATTCCGGACCAGGTACAGATCGATCGAGCACTTCAAGATCAGGTTGCGCAGGCGCTAGGCGTGGTGACGGGCCGATTGGATTTTCGCCTGCCCAATCGTCTGCTGGCCGACGAATTGACCAGGCACGGAATCCGGTACCTCGATCTCCTGCCAGTCTTCGAACAGGAGGGACGACGCACACGCCTGTATAAGCCGCACGACACTCATTGGAATATCGCGGGAAACAAACTGGCGGCGTCGCAGATCGCGGCGTTTGTGCGCGAGCACGTCCTGCAGGATCAGGCTGACGTGTCGCGTTGATTGTAACGAAGCTTCGCCTCAAACCCACCAGTGAAACACGCCAAGCTTCGTTACTAGTTTGCGCGGCCGCATATGCGGCCGCGCCTAAGCCGGGCTTGCACGGGAAATGTGACGGTTTTGTACACGTTCTGGCCGTGCAAGCACGGCTAGCCTTGTTGTCCACGGACCGGACTTAACCTAACACGACCGACGCTGTCGGCCCTTTTCGGCATCGGTGGTGAACCCGAGCGTGCGGTTGCCCCACCATGGGCCGC